>NZ_JBWPWJ010000025.1:0-575 GCF_056590575.1 Porphyromonas sp. C0041D3 | reverse complement strand
GAGGCCTCCCTCGGTGGCGGCTGGGCACGCACTCCTTACAAGAAGTACGACTGTCTGGTCTGCAGCCCGCTCCTCAATGAGAGCACCTACGACTACTTTGGCCTCACACGCGCCACGCTCTCCCTCACCTACTTCTTCAATTGATCCATGGATAAGATGAAAAAGATATTTGCCGCGACACTTCTGTCGCTCCTCGCTCTCACCGCCTTCGCTGCGAAGCCGGTACGCCACTTGGATCAGATCAAGGCTACCCCCGCCGTAAAGGTCGACAAGGCCGCCGGTCAGGTGAGCCTCGCCCTCGACATCAACCTCGATGACCTCCGCGTGGGCAGCAACGACCTCATCATCCTCACGCCGAGGATCGCTCAGCCCGACGGCTCCTACGAGCAGGTGCTCGAGCCGATCTACATCGTCGGCGGCACCCGAGACAAGGCGCTCGATCGTCAGCTCTCCTTCGGACACACGCCCGACTACTACGCTACCGCTCGTCCACAGAGCATCACCCGGCGGCAGAATGGCCTCCCGCAGACTATCCGCTACAGCGTCACCCTCCCCTACGATAAGGGCATGCGCGG
>NZ_JBWPWJ010000015.1:0-15422 GCF_056590575.1 Porphyromonas sp. C0041D3 | reverse complement strand
CCCTTATCTATTGTCTCCTCAACAAAGGTAATCTCTTTTTCCTCCCCCTCCCAGCACATCAAAATGCGAATTAGCCGAAATCATGGGGAAAGCATACGCTGCACCGCCGGGCAAGTCTTCCTAAGGCGCTCATGAGACCTCTCCTACCGGCCTCGCTATGGGCGAAATCTAATACCGATATTAGAGATCTCTAATACCGATATTAGGCGCGACTAATATCGGTATTAGCTAAGCTCCTGATCGACCCGCCTGACCTGCCCTACCCGGCCGACCCTTCCTGACCTGCCCGACTCGTATGACCTGTCCCCCCCAAAAAAAGAAAAGGGCCCCCACAGCCGTAGTGACTGAGGGGGCCCTCTGGGTCTTTATGGTGCAGACCGGATCTTCCCTACAGGGAGGGGATCACCAGCTGGACTTCTTGACGCCGGGGATGAGTCCCTTGGAAACCGTTTGCAAAATACACCACACCGCACATAGTGCTGCCTAGACATAAACCTTTTTGAGTAGATTTGGAGGAGTACCATTGTGGACTGAAGTAGCCATCGTAATGAATACATACCACCCTTCGGCGGATAGTTTCACTATCTGTATCACCATTACCATACTCATCCTGTGCGCCTACATGATGTATGAGGGTCTTGCTCATCTGAGTGGTGTAACAAAGTGGACAGTCATTAGTATAGCAGCTCTGACAGCAATCGTTCCCCTATTCTTCTACCCCTTCCGAGAGTCTTTTGATGACGATTCTCAGAAAATAAGGATACACTTCCTTGGCTACACTCGTATAATCTCTCGGGAAAACTATCCAATACTCCTTACCGGTCAAGACCTAATAAATAATGGGGCCATTCGCCTCAGTGCGTCCGGTGGGCTATTTGGGTACTGGGGCAAGTGGAAGAGCGGGGACGGGCGCAACTTCACCTCCTATATCACCCATCGAAAAGAAAACGTCTACTACCTCTCTGACGGCACCAATATCATAGCCATCAACGCTCCCAAGGAGTGGATAGATCAGATGTATAAGTCTGCTCTACAGGAAGAAGGAGGAGAGGGTCACTAAGCTATCCTCCTGATCATAAACGCCAAGGGGTCCCCTCAGCACTAGGCTGAGGGGACCCCTTAAGTCTTGGTTGCCTATCTGGCGGTGATTGCTGTATCAGGAAAGATAAAGCGAATCACTCTGTAGCCGAAAGGCTTACCAGCTGGACTTCTTGACACCGGGGATGAGTCCCTTAGAGGCCATCTCACGGAACTGGATGCGTGAGAGACCGAAGAAACGCATATATCCGCGGGGACGTCCGGTGATGCTGCAGCGATTGTGCAGGCGGATGGGGGAGGCGTTGCGCGGGAGCTTTTGCAGTCCCTCGTAGTCACCGGCCTCCTTGAGCGCCTGACGCTTCTCAGCGTACTTATCGACGAGCTTCTGGCGCTTTACTTCGCGCGCCACCATGGATTTCTTGGCCATAATTACTTGGTTGCTTTCTTGCTCTTGGTATTTTTCTTAAAGGGGAGACCAAACTCGCGGAGGAGTGCGTAGCCCTCCTCGTCAGTCTCTGCGGAGGTGACGATGGTGATATTCATACCGAGGATCTTCGGGACAGTGTCCAGAACGATCTCCGGGAAGATGATCTGCTCATCGACACCGAAGGTGTAGTTACCACGACCATCCATGCGGGTCTCGAGACCCTTGAAGTCACGGATACGCGGCAGGGCGATATTGATCAGGCGGTCGAGGAAGTCGTACATCTGTCCGCGACGGAGGGTCACCATAGCACCGACGGGCATGCCCTTACGGAGCTTGAAGTTGGAGATATCCTTCTTGGATCGGGTGATGACAGCCTTCTGGCCGGTGATCATCGCCAGCTCATTGGCTGCGATCTCGATGAGCTTCTTATCCTCGTGCTCGTCTCCGAGTCCGCGGCTGATGACGATCTTGACGAGATGGGGCACCTGCATGGTGGAGGTGTACCCAAATTCCTTCATCATCGCGGGGATGATCCGCTCCTTGTAGTCTTCCTTGATATTCTTAGCGATCGACATAGTAATCTCTATCTATATTAGTCCAGGACCTTGCCCGACTTAGCGACGCGCTGAGAGCGTCCATTGTCGTCCTTCTGACGATGGATACGGGTAGGCTTCTGAGTGTCGGGGTCGACAGGATTGAGCTTAGAGATGTGCACCGGAGCCTCTCTCTTGACCATACCCCCCTGGGGGTTCTTGGCATTAGGCTTGGTGCGGCGTGTGATGAAATTAACGCCCTCGACGATGGCCGTCTCCTTGGAGGGATTGACCTCCAGGACGCGACCCTTCGAGCCCTTGTCCTCGCCGGAATTGACGAAGACGATGTCGCCCTTCTTTATGTGTAACTTTCTCATGATATTCTCTTATTTCTCTATAGGATGCTGAGTCTCACCGGGGGTGTCCCGGTCGCGCAAGGTGCTTAGAGCACCTCAGGCGCTAGAGAAACGATCTTCATATTCACGGCACGTATCTCACGAGCCACGGGGCCAAAGATACGGGTCCCTCTCAGCTCACCTGAGGGAGAGAGGAGTACGCAGGCGTTGTCGTCGAAGCGGATGTAGGAGCCGTCCTCGCGGCGGATCTCCTTCTTGGTGCGTACGATGACGGCCTTGCTGACGGTTCCCTTCTTCATATCGGAGGAGGGGATCACGCTCTTGACGGTGACCACGATGGTGTCGCCTACGGAGGCGTACCGACGGTGGGTACCACCGAGCACACGGATACAGAGGGCCTCACGGGCGCCGCTGTTATCGGTAACTGTCAGTCTGGATTCTTGCTGTATCATAACTCTGTCCTAAAATTGTCTTGTGGTGGTTAGTCGGTCGATTACTTCGCTCTCTCGACGATGTCGATGACTCTCCAGCGCTTGCTCTTAGACAGAGGGCGGGTCTCCATGATGCGTACGGTATCACCCTCGTGGCACTCATTGGCCTCATCATGTGCGTGGTACTTCTTCGTCTTGGCGATGAACTTACCATACAGAGGGTGCTTCTCCTTCCACCGAACGGCGACGACGATGGTCTTATCCATCTTGTCGCTGACGACGACACCCTGTCTAACCTTGCGCAGGTTTCTGCTTGTCTCTTTTACTTCTTCCATGACCGCACTTAATTCTTAAGGGATTCATTGATTTCCTTCTCGTGGAGGATCGTCCGGAGACGAGCGACGAGTCGGCGCTGATTGGTGATCTCTGTGGGACGATCGAGAGGAGTGACGCTGTGCTGCATACGCAGCTGGTCGAGCTTGGCAGACTCCTGCTTGACGTGCTCTCTCAGATCCTGGATAGTGAGCTCTCTAATCTCTTGATTTTTCATACTACTATTCTATGCTCTGAGTGATTACTTCTCAAAGTCCCTGCGGACGATGAACTTGGTGTCGATGGGGAGCTTCTGCGCTGCGAGGCGAAGGGCCTCCTTGGCGATGTCGTAGCTGACGCCATCGATCTCGAAGATGATGCGACCGGGCGTGATGGGAGCGACGAAGCCGACGGGATCTCCCATACCCTTACCCATACGTACGTCCAGAGGCTTCTTGGTGATGGGCTTGTCGGGGAATATCCTGAGCCATACCTGTCCCTTACGCTCCATATAGCGGGTGAGGGCGATACGAGCGGCCTCGATCTGACGACCGGTGAGCCAAGTGGTCCCCATGGCTTTCAATCCGAAACTTCCGAAGGCGAGCTGGGTACCACGATGGGCGTTGCCCTTCATCTTACCCTTATGGACTCTCCGGAACTTGGTCTTCTTGGGTTGTAACATTATGCTGTATTATCTAGCCAATTCTTGATAAAATAACTTGGGGTGCAGCGGCTGACTTATGCTCTCTCTCTGCCTGCCTGTGGCAGCCGTCGAGGATCTGTCTCCACTGCATAGGAGCCACTCTTATGCCTGTGCTCCGCCCTCGGTCCTGCCGCCGTTGTTGCGGCGACCACCGCGACCACCGCGACGACCACCACGGGCACCGCCGCGACGTCCTCCGCGATCATTACGTCCTCCGCGATCGTTACGTCCGCCACGACCGGCCTCATTGCGGGGCTGGCTGAAGTCGAGCGTCAGATCCTTCTTGCCATAGACCTCGCCACGGCAGATCCATACCTTGACACCGATGGCACCCACCTTGGTGTGAGCGGTCTCCATCGCGTAGTCGATATCGGCACGGAAGGTGTGGAGCGGGATGCGACCCTCCTTGAAGGTCTCGCTACGTGCCATCTCAGCATTATTGAGACGGCCATTGAGGAGCACCTTGACACCCTCGGCACCAGCACGCATGGCGTTACCGATGGCGTTACGGGCGGCACGGCGGTAATTGACGCGACCCTCGATCTGACGGGCGATACTGTCGGCGACGATAGCAGCCTCCATGTCGGGGCGACGTACCTCAAAGATATTGATCTGGACCTCCTTGTCGGTGATCTTCTTGAGCTCTTCCTTGAGCTTATCCACCTCGCTGCCGCCGGGGCCGATGATACGTCCGGGACGTGCGGTGCAGATGGTGATGGTGATCAGCTTGAGGGTACGCTCGATGACGATGCGGGCTACGCCGCTGTCGGTCAGTCGGGTATTGAGGTAGGTGCGGAGCTTGTGATCCTCGTAGATTGTCTCAGCGACGTTAGCCTTCTTGCCAAACCACGAGCTGTCCCAGCCACGGATGATACCGAGGCGATTGCTTATTGGATTAGTCTTTTGTCCCATGGAAGTTTACTCGTTAATAGCGTTATCACGTGCATCGACATAGATCGTCAGATTGCTTCTTCTCTTGCGGACGCGATTGCCACGGCCCTGAGCGCGGGCGCGCATCCTCTTGAGCGTAGGAGCCTCGTCGACGTAGATCTTGCTGATGTAGAGCTGCCCCTCGTCGGCGTGCTGCTCATTCTTCTGCTCCCAGTTGGCGACAGCACTCTTGAGGGTGCGGCCGACGACCTCGGAGGCGCGCTTATTAGAGTATCTGAGGACAGCCAGTGCCCTATTGACCTCCATGCCACGGACCATATCGATCACGAGGCGCATCTTGCGGGGAGAGGAGGCGATATTGGTCAGGCTGGCAAAGTATAGTGACTGCTGAGCCTCCTTGCGGGCCTTAGCAGATTCTTTCTTTCGATTACCCATAGTTCTATTCTATATGATTTCGATTACCGGCCTTAGGATTTGCGGTTACCTGTGTGACCCTTGAAGGTACGGGTAGGTGCAAATTCGCCCAACTTGTGACCCACCATATTCTCAGTGACGAATACGGGGATAAACTTATGTCCGTTATGTACAGCGATCGTATGACCGACGAAGTCGGGAGAGATCATCGAAGCACGACTCCACGTCTTGATGACATTCTTCTCGTTCTTCTCATTCATCTCCAAGATACGCTTCTCGAGCTTCACGCTGATATACGGTCCTTTCTTAAGTGAACGGCTCATATTCTGTATTCTCTATTTTTGTCTTGGTAAAAAGAGGCTTACTTCGTACCCTTGCTATTACGCTTGGATTGACGACGCTCGATAATGTACTTGGAGGACTGCTTCTTAGGACGACGAGTCTTAAGACCCTTAGAGTAGAGGCCCTTGCGGCTTCTCGGGTGACCACCGGAGGCGCGACCCTCACCACCACCCATCGGGTGGTCTACAGGGTTCATCACGACGCCTCGGTTGTGGGGGCGGCGACCGAGCCAGCGGCTGCGACCGGCCTTACCGCTCTCCTCGAGGGAGTGCTCACCGTTGCTGACGCTACCGATGGTGGCGCGGCAGGCGGAGAGGATGCGGCGGGTCTCACCGCTCGGCAGTGAGATCACCACGTAGGTATCCTCGCGAGAGGTGAGCTGTGCGAAGTTGCCCGCACTGCGGACCATCTTGGCTCCCTGACCGGGACGAAGCTCGATATTGTGGATCACCGTACCTACGGGGATCTTGCCCAGAGGCAGAGTGTTGCCTACCTCAGGCACCGCGTTCTCGCCACTCATGACGGTCTGGCCGACCTTGAGGCCGGTGGGTGCGATGATGTAGGACTTGACACCGTCCGCATAGTAGATCAGAGCGATGTGAGCCGACCGATTAGGATCGTACTCGATGCTCTTAACCGTAGCGGGGATATCGTCTCTGCGACGCTTGAAGTCGATGATGCGGAGCTTGCGCTTGTGACCACCACCGCGATAGCGGATGGTCATCTTACCGGTGTTGTTGCGACCGCCGGTGCTCTTCTTACCGACTACAAGGGACTTCTCTGGTACGTTGGTAGTAACTTCCTCGTGCGTACCAATAATTTTCTTTCTCTGGCCCGGAGTGGTGGGCTTCAGTTTACGTACTCCCATGTCGTGTATTAAATGTTACCGAAGAAGTCGATCGTCTCGCCTTCGGCAATCGTTACTATAGCCTTCTTATACGCGGGCTTGCGTCCCTCGACGAAGCCGTGCTTGGTATAGCGCGACTCCTTCTTACCGGAGTAGCGCATGGTATTGACCTTGAGTACATGGACGCCATAGGTCTCCTCGACAGCCTTACGGATGTCGGTCTTATCGGCGCTGTACTGCACCTTGAAGCCATAGCGGGTAGGCATGGCCTCGGTGATGTCGGTCTGTTTCTCAGTGATGAGAGGTGCGATCAGTATTCCCATGATATTCTTCTCTTACTACTCTTATGATTACTTCTCCTCACGGCTGAGCTGAGCTGTGAGTGCCTCGAGTCCGCTCTCAGAGAAGATGAGGCAGTCAGCGTCGAGTACCTTGTAGGTATTGACGGCGACAGGCTCGGCAAAGGTGACGTTGGAGATATTGGCACCGGACTTGCGCACCTGCTCGCTTGCCTCGTGGAGGAGGAAGAGATCCTTCTTGTCCTCGATCTTGAGGGCCTTGAGGATGGCGGCGAAGTCCTTGGTCTTGTAGCTGTCCATCGTGAAGTCCTCGACGACGACGATGGCGTTATCCTTAGCCTTGTAAGTAAGTGCTGAGAGGCGAGCAAGGCGCTTGGTCTTGCGATTCACCTTCTGCTCATAATCACGGGGACGGGGGCCGAAGATCGTACCACCGCCGATCAGGATCGGGCTCTTCGTGTCACCACGACGAGCGCCACCGGTACCCTTCTGACGGAAGAGCTTGCGGGTGCTGTGGGCATTCTCACTACGCTCCTTGGTCTTAGCGGTCCCGCTGCGACGGTTGGCCATATGGCTCTTGACGTCGAGGTAGATCGCGTGATCATTGGGCTCGATGCCGAAGATGGCATCATCGAGGGTCACCTTGCGTCCGGTCTCTTCACCTTTAATATTTAGTACGTTCAGTTCCATATCTTCTGTCTTACTTCTCGATTAAAAGGATAGATCCCTTAGCGCCGGGGACACTGCCCTTGACGACGAGGACGTTCTGCTCGGGCATCACCTTGATGACGCGGAGATTCTGGACGGTGATGCGGACGTTACCATCCTGTCCTGCCATGCGCATACCGGGGAAGACGCGAGACGGGGTAGAGCTCTCACCGATAGATCCTGGGGCGCGGAGACGGTTCTTCTGACCGTGAGTGGTCTGACCGACTCCACCGAAGCTATGACGCTTCACAACGCCCTGGAAGCCCTTACCCTTGGAGATACCACAGACGTCGACGAAGGGGGTGTCCTTGAAGATCTCCACCGTCAGCTCGTCGCCCTCCTTGAGCTCCTTAGCATAATCCTTGAACTCGGCCAAGTGTCTCTTGGGCGCTGCTCCGGCCTTTTTGAAGTGACCCTGGAGGGGCTTCGTGACATGCTTCTCAGCGATGTCCTCGTAGCCTACCTGGACGGCGCTGTAGCCATCCTTCTCCACAGTCTTGACCTGAGTAACGACGCAAGGACCGGCTTCGATAACAGTGCATGGGATATTCTTCCCCTCGGCACTGAAGACGGATGTCATTCCGATTTTCTTTCCTAACAATCCTGGCATTTCAGTCTTGATTTAGTGAGTTAGTAGTTGGTTGTAATACTTATCTCGTAGAGCTTAGAGATCGGTCTTGATCTCGATATCCACACCGCTGGGCAGCTCGAGGCGAGCCAGAGCGTCGACGGTGGAGGTATTGGCATTGACGAGATCGATCAGTCGCTTGTAGGTGCAGAGCTCAAATTGCTCCCGGCTCTTCTTATTGACGAAGGTCGACCTATTGACCGTAAAGATGCGCTTGTGCGTCGGCAGTGGGATAGGACCGCGTACGGTCACTCCGGTCGTGTCGACAGCCTTCACGATCTTCTCTGCAGACTTGTCTGCCAGAGTATGGTCGTAGGACTTGATCTTGATCCTGATTACCTGATTCATGTGATTGACTATCGTAATATGGTGATGATTGTCTATTACTTCAAGAGGTCGGCACGACCGTGCTT
This sequence comes from Porphyromonas sp. C0041D3, assembly GCF_056590575.1. Classification (NCBI taxonomy): domain Bacteria; kingdom Pseudomonadati; phylum Bacteroidota; class Bacteroidia; order Bacteroidales; family Porphyromonadaceae; genus Porphyromonas; species Porphyromonas sp. C0041D3. The sequence goes on along the minus strand of NZ_JBWPWJ010000015.1, from coordinate 7,080 downwards.
CTCCTCGAGCACCTGCTTAGCGATGTTGGTGCTCATCGGCTCGAAGTGATCAAACTCCATCGTGCTGCTGGCACGACCACTGGAGATGGTGCGGAGATCGGTCACGTAGCCAAACATCTCGGCGAGCGGCACGTGAGCCTTGACGATGCGGTCGTTATTGGATCCGGAGTCCATGCCCTGGACCATACCGCGACGCTTATTCAGGTCACCGATGATGTCACCCATGTAGTCCTCGGGGGTCACCACCTCGAGCTTCATAACGGGCTCAAGAAGGATCGGAGAAGCCTCCTCGCACGCCTTCTTGAAGGCCTGCATCGCTGCTACCTCGAAGGAGAGCTGATCAGAGTCCACCGGGTGGAAGCTACCATCGAGGAGGGTCACCTTGAGGTGATCGAGAGGATATCCGGCGAGGACACCGCTCTGCATAGCCTTCTCGAAGCCCTTCTGTACGGAGGGGATGTACTCCTTCGGCACGTTACCGCCCTTCACGCTGTCCTCAAACTGCAGCGGAGTCTCAGAGTCGGGATCACCGGGGCCTACCTCTACGAGGATGTCGGCAAACTTACCACGACCACCGGTCTGCTTCTTGTAGACCTGACGGACCTGGACGGTATTGGCGATCGCCTCCTTGTAGCTTACCTGGGGACGACCCTCATTGGCCTCCACCTTGAACTCACGCTTCAGGCGCTCCACGATGATGTCGAGGTGGAGCTCACCCATACCGGAGATGATCGTCTGACCGGTCTCCTCGTCAGTGCGTACCTGGAAGGTCGGATCCTCCTCAGCAAGCTTCTGGAGACCACTGTCGAGCTTCTCGGTATCGGCCTGAGTCTTGGGCTCTACGGAGATACTGATCACCGGATCGGGGAAGGTGATCGACTCGAGGAGGATCGGCTCAGCGTCCGGGTCGCAGATGGTGTCACCGGTGCGGATGTCCTTGAAGCCCACGCCGGCACCGATATCACCGGTGTCGATGGTGTCCATAGGATTCTGCTTATTGGAAAACATCTCGTAGAGACGGCTGATGCGCTCCTTCTTCTCGGTACGGCTGTTGTAGACGTAGGAGCCGGCATCGAGGTGACCGGTATATACTCTGAAGTAGCAGAGACGACCGACATAGGGATCGGATGCCACCTTGAAGGCGAGTGCCGTCAGGGGAGAGTCGTGCTCCACGGTACGGGTGATCTTCACACTCTCGTCGAGAGGATCGGTACCGGTGATGGTATCCTGGTCGATCGGGCTGGGGAGGAAAGCGCAGATCGCATCGAGGAGCGGCTGCACGCCCTTATTCTTGAAAGAAGAGCCACAGATGACGGGATTGACCGTCAGGTCGAGGGTGCCCTTACGGAGAGCGGCGAGGATCTCATCCTCGGTGATGGTGGAGGGATCCTCCAGCATCTTCTCCATAATGGTGTCGTCTACATCAGCCAGAGCCTCGAGCATCGACTCGCGCCAGTGCTCAGCCTCCTCCATCAGCTCGGCGGGGATCTCGTCTACCTCGTAGTCAGCGCCCATGGTCTCGTCGTGCCAGTAGATGGCGCGCATGCGGATCAGGTCGATGACGCCCTTGAAATTCTCCTCCGCACCGATAGGCAGCTGGATTGGCACTGCGTTAGCACCGAGCATATCACGCATAGACTTGACGGCCTTGAGGAAGTTGGCACCGCTGCGGTCCATCTTATTGACGTAGCAGAGACGGGGCACACCGTACTTCTCAGCCTGACGCCATACGGTCTCGCTCTGCGGCTGTACGCCGGCAACGGAGTCGAAGGTCTCGATGGCACCGTCGAGGACGCGGAGCGAGCGCTCCACCTCAGCGGTAAAGTCGACGTGTCCGGGAGTGTCGATCAGGTTGAGCTTATACTTCTTATCCTTATAGGGCCAGAAGGCGGTGGTGCAGGCGGAGGTGATGGTGATACCACGCTCCTGCTCCTCCTCCATCCAGTCCATCGTAGCGGCACCCTCGTGCACCTCACCGATCTTGTGGATCAGTCCGGTGTAGTAGAGGATACGCTCCGAGGTGGTAGTCTTACCGGCATCGATGTGAGCCATGATACCGATATTGCGTGTGAGTTCCAGGTGATTTTTAGCAGCCATTGTGACTTCTTTCTTACTTATATAGGTTGTGGATTACAGACGGAAGTGAGCGAAGGCACGGTTAGCCTCAGCCATACGGTGGATGTCCTCCTTACGCTTGAAGGCACCGCCCTGCTGATTGTATGCGTCCATGATCTCAGCAGCGAGCTTCTCAGCCATGGTCTTACCACCTCTCTTGCGAGCGTAGCCGATGAGGTTCTTCATAGAGATGGACTCCTTGCGCTCCGGGGTTACCTGAGTAGGCACCTGGAAGTTGGCACCACCGATACGGCGGCTCTTCACCTCCACCTGGGGAGTGACGTTCTCGAGAGCCTGCTTCCAGATCTCGATAGGGGTCTTCTCCTCCTTGGCCATCTTATCCTTGACGATGTCCAAGGCGTTGTAGAAGATCTTGAAGGAAAGATTCTTCTTTCCGTCAAGCATCATATGGTTGACGAACTTCGTCACCTTCCGATCTCCATAGACGGGATCAGGAAGGATAGCCCTTTGTTTCTTGGAAAATTTTCTCATTTCTCTTAGTTATGACTTACGCTCTCTTACTCAGCTACCGGGCCTCCCGCGGGGGAGTGACCACGGAGCGAAAGCTCCAGAGCTGTGGGAGGGGTGCGACACCGATGATCCTGAGGATCGTCTTGCAAGTGGGGTCCCGGGTGGCATCCCATTCCGATGCCCGTCATTACTATACCCGTGGTCACCTGCGCAGCGCCACCTCGGCGGTGAGCGCGCTGCTCCCGATATGTTCTCTTCTTAGTATGGGATGAGGCTCCTTATCATAAGGTCGGGTCCCCATCGGGATCCATCCCCGGACTTCATCCGCCTACCGACCGGACATAAGCTTCTCTTCGTCCACGCTAACCTCCACCTGCGGGACTCTTCCCGCCGCTTCATAGGTCCGCTCTGTCTCCGCAATACCTTGCTACCTACCGACAGCATCCTCGTACGCGAGGATGGGGCTCCGATACTATAGCGACGCTATGTCTCACATAGGAGACCTCAGCCAGCATAGGGTATGCGGTCCGTCTCAGATATAAGACCGGCACACCGCCGCTATTTCATTAAGTCAGAGAGTGTGATGGAGATATCTCAGACACTTCCTCGATCTTACTCACCGGGATCCTTCGGCTTAGCCTGCCTACTCCCGGTAGGACCAAATTGATGGTCACTCTCGATCGCAGTGCTCTCACTCTGCTCTCCTTTGCTACATTATACGCTCTACCCTACTGCCGCGATCCACTGACCGGACACCGCACGAGGCGGGTGAGGGGAGATGATAAAAAATAAGTACTTCGGAAGTCGAAGTCGCCGCTTGGCTTACTTCTTCTCCTTAGGTCTCTTCACGCCGTACTTACTGCGACGCTGCTTGCGATCCGCTACGCCGCCGGTATCGAGAGTACCGCGGACGATGTGGTAGCGCACACCGGGGAGATCCTTCACACGACCACCACGGACGAGCACGATAGAGTGCTCCTGGAGGTTGTGACCCTCACCGGGGATATAGCAATTGACCTCCCTGCCATTCGTCAGACGGACACGTGCCACCTTCCTCATCGCTGAGTTAGGCTTCTTAGGGGTCGTGGTATAGACCCTGACACAGACGCCGCGACGCTGGGGGCATCCTTGGAGAGCCGGGCTCTTACCCTTCTCCTGGAGGCTCTTGCGACCACTACGGACTAGCTGTTGAATTGTTGGCATCTTGCTTTGATAATAAAACCTATAATCGATTCATCGCCCGCCATCACGCACCTTACCGGCGTGATTGCCAGGCTATTTCTCGCTCGCGACAGGGTACACCCCATCGCTTCGGAGTGCAAAGGTACGAAATACTTCCCTCTACCGCAAGTCATTCAAGCTCTTACGCATCGCCCGACCCCGCTCTTGATCAGGTTAATTCGCATTTTGATGTGCTGGGAGGGGGAGGGAAATAGAGATTACCTTTGTTGAGGAGAGGGATTCAGGAAAAGTGGAGAGCAACTCGGTAGAGAAAGAAGTGTCTTACCCTGAAAAAAGTTGACTCGTAACTAACATAATTATGAGTACAATGAACCAGACAAAAGACACGAAGTCGAAGCCCTTACAGGGATCAAAAAGTCGCCCGACCACGGGACATGCCACAACGGCCGAACGGCTTGAAGCACTAAAGCGCTATTATGTAAATGGCTACTCGGCCAAGCTTCTAGCGAGCCAGTATCAGGTAACATCATGTACGATTCGCAATTGGATTCGTATCTTTGAGCAAGAAAACCCTGTAGTGGCTAAAGCTATGAACAAAAAGAGAATACCCCCACAAGGCACCTCGTCTGAGGAGCTCAGCAAGGACGACAATGTCGCCATGAAAGCACGCATTCCAGAGCTCGAAAAAGCTCTTCACCAAGCACGCTTAGAGCGAGACGTCTTCAAGACTTGTCTAGAGGTGTACGGCGTTGATGAGCAAAAAAAAGTGGCCACTAGTCGTGACAACCGTGCGAGATCAATATAAATATCAAATCAAGAAGGTCTGCAAGGTGCTAGATAAGAGTCCACAAGCCTATTACAAGTACCTCAAGTCCGACACGTCCTTGAGAGAATCTGAGCTCGAGTTTATAGTGATAAGCTATATTATGGAAGCACGGAAAAGCAATCCAGGCATCGGAGGCGTATCGCTTTGGATGCAGTATTGCAGGGAGTGGGGTACCCGTTATCCCGTTGGCAGAGACAAGTTTGTGAGCTACATACGCAAGCACAAGCTTTACTTCCGCATACCGAGGCGCTACAAAGCTCCACGCACCACGGACTCCACCCACGACCTGCCCACCTACCCCAACCTCGTTCGGAAGCTTATCCCCGATCAACCCAATCAGGTGTGGAGCAGCGACATCACCTACATCCCCTTGGAGCGAGGGGACAACAGCGTTGAGTTCTGCTTCTTATCCCTGATTTTGGATAACTATACGAAGGAGATTGTGGGCTATAGTCTAGGGGACAGTCTCGCCTCAGAATACCCCTGCGAGGCACTAAAGCAAGCCCTCAAGCGGATCCCCCAAAAGGACGCTTCCGATCTCATCCACCACTCCGACAGAGGCACTCAATATGCCAGTCGGCAGTACACTAAGATGCTCAATAAAAGAGGAATACAAATCAGCATGACAGAGTCAGGAGACCCCAAAGAGAACTCCCAGTCAGAGCGGGTGAACAGCACCATTAAGAATGAATTCTTAAAGGGCAAAGTGTTCCGTAACATTGATGAGGAAAATCGCGCAATCAGCAAAGCTATAGAGACTTACAACACCATTCGCCCCCATATGAGCATCGACTATATGACCCCACAAGAAGCTAGGGAATGTACGGGTCCCCTGAAGAAACGATGGCGCAGCTATCGTGAAGACGCAATTCAGAAAGCTCGAAAAGACAAGGAGTCAAAGGAGCTAGTAACCAACTAAATAGAACTTATTTCAGCAAAGAGAGAAGAGACTGGATTTTTCATTTTCAATCGGAACACAAAGAGCGGCAACGCACCTGACACACCAAACGCCCTCCGCTCTGCTACAGGCGTTTGGCTTAGTCAGTTGCATTACCGACGGGGTGTTTATCCGATTTGAAAAAGAAAAAAACAAGCCCGGGGTATACCGCGAAAAACTACCCCAAACTACCAGAGTCAACTAAAATCAGTATCTTTGAAAAGTCGAGACAACTCATTCTAGTTTGACGACGAAAACGATGTCAACCGACATCCGTTTCAGCAAAAAAATAAGTCAACCATTTTCAGGGAACGACACTATGTCAAATCAACTAATCGAAGCGCAATGATACGAAATCTATCTTGGACTTCAAAGGAAATGGAGCAAATCCCGTATAGCAAGGGAAATCGAAGTGTCCTGCTCAACGGTCATCCGTGAAATCAGGCGAAACTCCAAGCCAGACGGCACGTATGTGTGGAAGTATGCACAATCCAAGTGCGAAGCCCGCAAGCACGGCTTTAAAGGCAATCACCGCAAGCCTGAGGACTTATGGTGGCGTGTTGACCGCATGATAGGGGATGAGGACTGGTCTCCCAGCCAAATTGCAGGCGTGCTCAGACGTGAGGGTATTCACATCGTGAAGCAGACCATCTACAACCACGTCCATGCAGACACCACCGGAAAACTTGCTTCACATATGCCACATAGGCTCAAATACACAAAGAGGAGCAAGGCGTTGCGTCCTACGAAGGCTACCAATATCCCTAACCGTATAAGCATACACCAGAGACCAATGCAGGCTGACGGCACGCGCTTCGGAGACTGGGAACTGGACACTATCGTCGACTCGTACGGTCATGCCATTGTTACCTTAACGGAACGCTCGACTAACTACATTCTCATGGAAAGACTGCCGCAGGGACGGAAGGCGTTACCAACGGCAAAGACCGTGGCAAAATTGGTTTTACCTAGTTTGAAAAAGAAATTATAATGAAAATATGGAGGCTAAGAATATGAAGATTAATAATGAATGTTGTTGTGGATGCAAAACAGAAAAGCTGGATCAAATTAAAGACAATTGTCCTGTATGTAATAATGAAGGGATTTCCGTTAGTAAAGTAACTGTTGAACATCTAGTGGTAGATGATTATCGTAATGCTGTTAACGGAGATCAATATAAGATTTGCATGAACGAGGACTGCGACGTTGTTTACTATAACTTAGATAATGAAATAAAATTCTTGAAAGACCAAGTTAGAGTTCCTATCTGGTTTAAGAAAGATGCAGATCCTAAGTACGCTTGTTATTGTAGCGAAGTCACAGAAAATCAGGTAATTGAAGCAGTTGTAAAGCATGGCGCGAAATCCGTAAAAGAAGTAAATGCCATCACTGGGGCAATGAAAAATTCTAATTGTAAAGAAAACAATCCGTTGGGAGTTTGTTGTCATAAGATTATTCAGGAAGCTATCGATAAAGGCTTGAAAATGAAATAATTACAGTCGATATGTTCCTACAAACGAGAGCCAATCTTTGATATGTTTCCATCTAC
>NZ_JBWPWJ010000014.1:0-28082 GCF_056590575.1 Porphyromonas sp. C0041D3 | reverse complement strand
TCCTGAATCCCTCTCCTCAACAAAGGTAATCTCTATTTTCCTCCCCCTCCCAGCACATCAAAATGCGAATTAGCCCTTGTCACTAACGGCTTGTGCTTCCACATATCCTGCTTCATTCGTATATTTCTCACCACCCCATTTTTTGAGTTGGTCAAGACCGTTGACTGTATGCTTTACATTGTTCAGAAAGCCATGTGAACATAGGAACGAAGCTCCATTGCATATTGCCCCTACGATTTTTCCATTATCCAAAGTCTCCTGTACCAAAGGCGAAACAAGTTCTGCTTCAGGTGAGTCCCAACGGTTGCCACCGATAAGCACTAATGCAGCATAGTCTTTCGGCATATTCTCAAAAGAATAATCGGGCGACGTTCTAAAACCTCCGATTGAACGGACAGCGTCCCATGTCGGAGCAACGGTATGCACTTCGTACTTTATTTCACCACCCGGTATTACACCTACATGAAGAGCCGTGGAGAGAAAAGCCCCTTCCCAGTCTGTGTATTCATTTAACAAGACAAATAAAACTTTCTGTTTCATTGATGAATGTATTTTGAATTTGATAACTTCGCCACAAGTTCTTTCAACCCCTTCGTGAAGATTACTCCTGTAAAGTTACGCATTCATAAATAGAAAGGCGAAGAAAACTGCAAGAAAATACTTCTCCTAGGTTCAACTTCGAATTGCAACACTAGAGGAAAAAGTTTGGCGAGAGTCCCCCGCCCCCATTCCCCCTTTGGGGGTGGAGGGGGACTCTCGCGTCGACCAGACTCACCTCTTCGATCCCCCCAAATGAAAAGAGGAGACCGCGGTCTCCTCAAAATGAGTTACTTTTACATTGTCCCAAATATTTCTATTTATGTATAAGCAACTCACTTCATCACAATGGTACGTAATTAAGAATGGACTTAAGGAAAACGTGCCACTCCGTATGATTGCACGTCTGATCGGAGTTAGTCCTTCTACCGTCAGCCGAGAGATAAAGAGAAACTCCTCGAAAACAGGAGTATTCATCCCTGCCCTAGCCAATGAGATGGCTCGGGACAACAGGGCTCGATCAGCTCGAAACAGGCGGACAAAAAAGAGGTACCGCTATAAAGTGCTTACCTTACTAACCAAGTACCAATGGTCTCCAGAGCAGATATCCGGTACTCTTCGGAAGGAAGGGATCAGCATCTCTCACGAAACTATCTACCAATGGATTAGGAAGAATAAGGCTAGAGGCGGCTCCCTTTACCTTAACTGTCGTCATAAGCTCAAACATCGGAGTAGAGGTCTTTACAAGAAATCCTCTGCCGCTCATATCCCTAACAGAGTCTCTATCCATCAGAGACCTACGGAGGTCGATGGAAAGAGATTTGGGGACATTGAGATGGATACCATTGTTGCCAAAGGACAGAAGTCTGCCATCCTTACCCTTGTCGAGAAATCTACCAACATGTGTTTCATCAAGAAAATTGATGGAGGTTTTAATCCGGCGGCAGCTGCTAAAGCAGCTACCTTGCTGTTGCTCCCCTATAAGGATAAACTCAAGACTATTACTACCGACAACGGATTTGAATTTAGAGATCACGAGACAATTACTCGTGTCCTCGGTATTCCGGTCTTCTTTGCCGACCCCTACGCTTCTTGGCAAAAGGGGTCCATCGAGAATACCAACAAGCTCATCAGACAATACATCTCTAAAAAATCTGATTTCTCTGACTTCGACGACGATCGACTATTTGAAATCCAGACTTTACTCAACAATAGACCCAGGAAGAAACATGACTACATCTCCCCTTTCAAACTTTTCGCCCCTTTCTTCCTCCCTGTTGCACTTCGTCCTTGAATCTACGCCTTTTTTTTCTTGGTGGATCACTTCCTTATTCCGAGGGGATTTTGTGTAGATTTGTTAGCAGATAATGGAATGGCACTGACAGGACTATGATGAACCTAAGTAACGCAATCAAGGATGCCCTCCACAGGCATCAGATCGAGGAGACTGATCTCCTCTGCCTACAGATCTCGGACGAGGTCCTCGACAGGATCGTCGCCGGTCGCAAGCGGGTGGACTTCCGCGAGCTCACCGAGTATTACGAGCAATTGCTCTTCCCGAGCTTCGATGAGAGTCTCCCCTCGACGAGGCTCTCTATGCCCTACAAGGCGGTACTCTTCCAGAGTACGTCGCCTGAGGGGACACGCTCGACCCTCGTGCGTCTCCCTCAGATCCACTTTAGTGACGAGGAGCGCCAGCTGTACGATCGAAGCGAGAGCCCCGTGATCCTCGACTACTACGGCGTAGAGGAGGGTGAGACGGAGGAGATGGCCGACATCGTCGGTGACGAGATCGCCCAGGAGGCGTACAATGAGGGACTGGAGGATGGGGACCCATTCTTCGCCATTCTCCTCGGCGAGGTGCTGCTGGATGAGGATCCCGAGAGGGAGCAGAAGGAGGAGCGCTGGCGGCAGATCCGCGAGGAGGGCCCGCAATTTGAGCAGCTGATCGACACGGAGGCATCGCCCCTCCCCGAGGAGGCAGCGGAGATGCTTCGTCAGCACAACCTCACTCCGGATGAGGTGCTTCGCCTCGAGGTGAAGCGCAGCCACTTCGGTGAGATCCTGAAGGATAAGTGCTACCTCGCCATCCTGGCTCCCACGAGCGACTTTATGGAGGCTATCCTCATCCCTGGGACCAAGTCCGTGAAGCCCTATCGGGCGATCCTCTTTGAGACGCGTGACGAGGAGCCGACGCGCTACGCTCTGACCTCACTCTTCCTCCCCACTGAGGAGGAGCTGGAGGAGGGGATGCCCGATGAGCCACTCGTGATCGTCTATCGGGGGGACAGTAAGGGGGAGATCACCACACCGGAGGATGCACTGGGAGTCACCCTCGCAGCTGCTATCTATGAGCGGGGTCTGGTGGAGCGGGATGACTTTGCCGTCATTCCCACCAATGAGCTCCTCGCCTCCCTCTGACACACGCTACAGTCGGCATTGACTTTTGATATAAAGAAGAATTGCTCCTATGACTCCGGAGGAATTAGAGTTTGCTCGTACGTTCACTGATAGAGAGGTGATGTCAAGTGCCATTAGTCAGCTTAGAGCGATGGCGATCAATGAATACTATGCGACCACCGACGAGAGTGAGAGGAAGGAGCTCGAGAAGCGTCAGCTGCTCCTGGAGTTTGAGGCCCGAGCCGTCTTAGGAGACGATGACATAGCACATAGCATACAGGACAAGGTGATCAACCTCTATGGTCCGATGCTACGGAAACTCAATGGTGTGGAGTAATGTGGTGTCTGTAGAGAGCTCTAAAGGCATATATCCCGGAGGCTTATGCGGACTGCTCCGAGAGTTGCCTTACGACCTCTGAGTATGGTCTATCTAAGGGAGTTTCGGCGACCCACAAGGGGTCGAGGGTGGTAGGGGGCGGTTCTCGGCACATCGGTCACCGCTTCGCGGATGACCGATGCCTATGGAGCGAGCACCCGCAAGGGGTGCTTCGTTCCCCCGTAAAGCGCTCGCTCGTCAATGGTAGCGTGAGCTTATTGCCTCGGCATCCTCCGAGGCAAGGTAGACTGTGTCATAGCAAAACTGGTAACCCTCGTCGCTCTCAGTCAGGATGCCGGCTAATCGGTCGTATAGATATACTTCTGCCTGTTTCATGACTCGCTCCGATGCTTTGCCTGCACACCCACCTCAGCGTCAAAGAGAGCAAGGACTTGATTTGCTTTATCGAGGCGAATGGTCGGCTTTCCTGCCTCCAACTCACGGACAAAGCGGATGCCTACCCCAGTCTTCATACTGAGATCCAGCTGAGTTAGCCCGTACTCCCTGCGCTTCTCCTTCACAAACTCTGCAATGGTCATATCTGCTAAGATTATACCCGATCAGGTTGATTATGCGGTAAATATACGCTTTCTGACTGAAATAACACCTATCGGGTATAAAAGGATCAGGGCTGACGAATTTAATCTTTACCGCTATGCAGAGGAGATCTGCGGCGGGAGATTCCTTTCCTAATGTACCCGCCTGCCGATCCCGCAGGGGCGAAGCCCCGGAGGGATCATCGCTCCTTAGCCCGCGTGTCGAGGCACGAAGTGCCGAAGACCGCGGGAGAGGATGCCAAGAAAGATATACGACCCCGCCAGGGTGTCGCACTTATCAGGGAGTCAGGCAACCAGTGCGACACCCTTGCGGGGTCGCAGTGTCGTTTGTGATTCCTGATCCACGGGTCTTCGGGGCTACGCCCTTCGACCGGTGGCTAAGGAACGGGCACCCGCAAGGGGTGCTTCGTTCACAACCCTTCACAATGAGTTGGATGTCTTCAGTACCCTTCAGGTGCGTCACCCCTGATATAAGGGCTGACTTTGCTGTCGTTGTGCTACGATCTGATGGGATGAAATCCGAGTGATCAGGCGCCGATGAAGACCAGTACTCTTGGTTTGTGCAAAGAGGAGACCCTAGCAGACTTTGCCTTGCCCCCTCGCTGTGATGGTGTCTTGGCAGCCGTACTTAGTACTCGGAGGAGAAGTGGAAGGTGACCTTGGGGAATGCCTGCTGCCAATACTCTTTTCCAAAAGTAATGATGCTCTTGTAAAGGAGCGATACAGTCTCGTATGCCCTATGAATATTTCGTTACGAAATGCGATACGTATACTTTCTTCGTGTGTTTGATTTTTTTATAAGGTTTAGATATGAATTATTCGTAGTAAATGCTTGTGTGTTTGCATGTGTGACGAAATTTTGCTTAGTTTGCATTGTGACACTAGTGTTATTAAAAACCTGACACGTGATATTTCAGACGTGAGTTGATCGTGCCTCATCACTAACTTTAAATCATTATTCGTAATGAAAAAAAACTCAAAAAGATGTGCTGCTCTGTTGAGCGCCATTCTATTCGTTAGCTCTTGCAATTCATCCGCGCCAACGGTTGTTGACAATCCGGTGGAAGAGCAGCCCGTTACTATGGAGTGCTATGATGAGGCGTATGCTTCTCTTGTCTCCAATCTTAAGACAACTCTTCAAAGCGATGCGGATGAAATATCCACGTTTGAAGATATAGAGAGGATTTTCGATTCTGTCTATACTACGTTGCCGCTGAGGGATAAGTATTGTATAGAGCATTTTGAATTCTCCGCTTCAGCAGCTCTTCGTTCAGATGATCTTTCAAGTTCTGCGGAAGTTCAAAACCTCTACCAAGTACTTGAGGATGCTCTTCTGATGGTCACCCCTTACTTGTTTACCGAGAGACCTGAAGATCTGTTGGAGGTAATTGAGAGCTATAAAGAACAGACATACTACACTTCACTTACAGAGAAGCAAAGAAGTGTGGTTGATGAGGCTTTTCTTATGCTTGATGCAATTAGACCTTTGGTTCTTAGCAAGCTTAGCTCTGATGATAACAAGGTGCAGACCAGGATGTCGCCAGGGGATCGAATGATCTGGAGCGAGGCAGCCAGTTCTATGAGTCCTTGTCAACGAAAAGCCGCATCTGTTATCTCAGCTGAATCTGCATACTTTGCGCTCGCAGTCTCCACAGGAAACGTTCTGGGTGCAACGCATGCGGCTGGCAGGATTGCAACGGCAACGCACGATTATCTTACATGCCATGACTGAGCATAAGACAATATGGAAGAAGATCCTAAAGTGGACCGTCTACATCACTGCCGGGATCTACTACTGCTATTGGTACTTGGCCCAATTTGTCTTTCGCGACTGGTATATGAGCGCATCGCTGGATGCCCTTTTCTTCGTGTTTTGGGCAGCGATCTTCCTCGTGAGCGAAAAGATAGGCAAGCCCACCAAATACTGGCTTGCAGCTTTTATGCTAGCCAACGCTGTGATTAAGGTTATCTTTGCATGGTATTTTTGAGAGCAAAAGAAGCGCACCGCAGTCGGACTGACTGCGGTGCGCTCTCTTTAGTACTCGGAGGAGAAGTGGAAGGTGACCTTGGGGAACTCCTGCTGCGACATGCTGAGCATATAGGCGGAGTCGGCAAGGTAGACATCCCGTCCCTGGGTGTCGGTCGCCATATAGGGCGCCTTGCGCCGCTTGAAGTCCTCCAGCACGGCCGGGTCATCGCACTCGATCCAGCACGCCTTGTAGAGGCTGAGCGGCTCCCAGCGACACTTCGCCTGATACTCGTGGAGGAGGCGGTACTCGATCACCTCAAACTGTAGCTGCCCCACAGTGCCGATGATCGTGCGACCGTTGTAGGTGCTGGTGAAGAGCTGCGCCACGCCCTCGCCCATCAGCTGGTCGATGCCCTTGTGGAGCTGCTTCGTCTTCATCGGGTCGGCATTCTCGATGTACTTGAAGAGCTCGGGGGAGAAGCTTGGCAGCCCGCGGAAGTGGAGCTCCTCGCCACACGTCAGGGAGTCCCCGATGCGGAAGTTGCCGGTGTCGGGCAGTCCGACGATGTCTCCGGCGTAGGCGTCCTCTACGATCTCCTTCCGCTGCGCCATGAAGGCAGTGGGGCTGCTGAAGCGGAAGTCACGGTCCAGTCGGACGTGGTGGTAATTGGTATTCCGCCGGAAGACTCCGGAGCAGATCTTGACAAAAGCGATGCTGGAGCGGTGGTTGGGATCCATATTTGCGTGGATCTTGAAGACAAAGCCGGTGAAGTCGGGCTCCTCAGGTCTCACGATCCGCTCCTCCGCCTTGGTGGGTCGGGGCGAGGGGGCGATGCGGACAAAGGTGTCGAGCATCTCCTTGATGCCGAAGTTATTGAGCGCTGAGCCGAAGAATACCGGTGCCAGCTGGGCAGCGAGGTACTTCTCCTCATCCATCGGTGGGTAGACCCCTCCGATCAGCTCGAGGTCGGTCAGCAGGTGCTCCGCCTGCTCCTCGGTGGCATACTTAAGCAACTCGGGGGAGTGGATGTCCACCTCCACGCGGCTGGAGACGTGGCTCTTGTCCTGAGGATTGAAGACCTCGAGGTCGTCCTTGGCGATGTTGTAGACCCCGCGGAAGCGGTCCCCGCAGTCGATTGGCCAGGAGAGCGGCGTGACGGCGATCTGCAGCTCCTGCTCCAGCTCATCGAGGAGGTCAAAGGGGTTTTGCGCCTCGCGGTCCATCTTATTGACGAAGACGATCACCGGGGTCTGTCTCAGGCGGCAGACCTGCATCAGCTTCTTCGTCTGCGCCTCCACGCCTCGCGCCCCGTCGATCACGATGATGACCGAGTCGACGGCGGTGAGGGTGCGGAAGGTGTCCTCGGCGAAGTCCTGGTGTCCCGGGGTATCGAGGATATTGATCTTATAGTCCTCGTACTCAAAGCCCATCACCGAGGTGGCGACGGAGATACCGCGCTGCTTCTCGATCTCCATCCAGTCGGAGGTGGCGGAGCGGCGGATCTTATTGCTCTTGACCGCCCCAGCGACGTGGATCGCTCCTCCGAAGAGGAGGAGCTTCTCGGTGAGGGTGGTCTTACCGGCATCGGGGTGAGCGATGACGGCAAAGGTGCGTCGGCGGGCTATCTCTTCTGTAAAGTCTTTCATTTATCGCTGTGTGTCGCGGTCGATGACCTCCTGGAGCGCCTCTTCCCAGGGGCGGAGCAGGTCAGGGTAATACTTCTGGATCTTTTCGGTGGAGAGAGCGCTGTAGTGCGGTCTCGAGGCAGGTAGTGCGAGGTCGGCCTGAGTGATGGGGCTGATCGGGTAGTCCTCCCGGCCGGTGAGGAGCCGGGCGATGGTCTCTGCGAAGTGGTACCGCGAGGTCTCGCCCAGGTCTGCCACGTGATACAGTCCGTAGGGTAGGGGATCGGAAGCCTCGGGGTCGGTGAGACCGTCCAGCAGTCGACCGATCACGCGGGCGAGAGTCAGCGTCGAGGTGGGAGACCCTACCTCATCGGCGACGCAGCGGATCGGCTCTCTCGCCTCCACCCTTGCCCTTATGGAGCGGTAGAAGCTCCGCCCCCACGACGCCGGCCCGTAGAGCCAGGCGGTGCGGAGGATGTAGCTCTCAGGGTGGTTGGCGATGAGGAAGTGGTCGGCGTCAGCCTTGGACTTACCATATCGATTGATCGGGTCGGCCACATCCTCCTCTATATAAGGCATGGTGGACTCTGCGTTGCCCCCAAAGACGTAGTCCGTGCTGATCTGCACGATCGGGAGGTGTGGTCGCAGCTCGTGGAGCTGCATCAGACAGAGGGTATTGGTCTCGAAGAGCTCATCCTCGGAGAGCGTCTCCGCCCCGTCCACAGCGGTGTATGCGGCGCAATTGATCACCACGTCCGGCTCCCTCTCCCGGAGTAAGCGGGACAGCTGACCAAATGAGGTCAGGTCCACCTCCGCCCTCGTCGTCAGCACCCGGTCGTAGTGCGCTGACTCGGGGAGCAGATGACGAAGTGCCGTGCCCAGCTGGCCGGAGGCGCCTGTGATCCATACGAGCGGGCGCTCGCTCCCCATAGACTCACTCATGACTCCTCCTCGCTCGTGCGAAATCGGTCTGCAAGTAGGGCGAGGAAGGTGCTCAGCTGCCTCATCCCTCGGAGGGTCTCCTCCGACACCTCGCGCCCCTGCTCCCGCAGTTGCACGTAGCCGTAGAGACCGATCAGGGCGGTCTCCACCTCGCCGTGACTCCCTCCGGCGCCCTTGTCGCGGAGCTGGACGATGGCGGGGAGGGCGGCGTAGTAGAGCGTGGCGAAGAGAGTCTCCGACTTATCCCTCAGCAGCTCCGATGAGAGCGCTTCGAGTCGGGCGGTCAGCTCGGTGAGGGAGCTCAGGTGCCCCTGCTCGAGGATCCCCTCCTCACGCATCTGCCGGGCGAGGGAGAGGTACCACTCATCCACTTCCCGGCGCTGCTCCTCAGAGCAGTCGTAGCCTCGCTCTATGTAGCGATGGATCTCTGCGGGGTCGAAGTGCAGTGCCCGGAGGATATCCTCCACCTGCCACATATAGAGCAGGTACTCGGCAATGTTCTCGTGCCTCTTCTGCTTGGCGACAAACATCTTTCAGAGTCTCTCGCGGATGTGCCGTGCCACCTCCTCCAGCTCCTCGTCCGTCATGGAGACATGCTCGCCGTGGAAGTCGGCATCGCTCTCGCTATTGATCGGGATCAGGTGCAGGTGGGCATGATTGACCTCCAGCCCGAGGACGACGGCAGCCACCTTGCGGCAGCCACTCATCTCCCGGATGGCAGCGGAGATCTTCTTTGCGAAGCTCATCAGGCTCGCCAGCTCCTCATCGCTGAGGTCAAAGAAGTAGTCCACCTCCCGCTTCGGAACTACGAGCGTGTGACCGGGACGGAGGGGGTTGATGTCAAGGAAGGCATAGTTGTGCTCATCCTCGGCGATCTTGTGGCTGGGGATCTCTCCCCGGATGATTTTGCTAAAGATGGTCATGGCGTAGGGTAGACTTAGATATTGATCTCATCGATGCGGAAGGTGAGCACACCAGCGGGCACCTCGATCTCGCAGATGTCTCCGGGCTTCTTGCCGAGGAGACCCTTAGCGATCGGGGTGGAGATGCCGATCTTGCCCTCCTTATTGTCCGACTCCGTATCGGAGACGATGGTGAAGACGCGCTGCTGCTTATTCTTCATATTCGTCAGCGTCACCCTGCTCAGGATACCCACCTTGGAAGTGTCGATATTGGCGGTGTCGAGGATGCGGGCGTTGGCGAGCTGCATACGGAGCTGGGCGATCTTATCCTCCAGCACCGCCTGCTTCTCCTTAGCGGCGGAGTACTCGGCATTCTCGGAGAGGTCGCCCTTCTCGCGCGCCTCGGCGATCTCCTGGATCACCTCGGGGCGGTCTATGCTCTCCAGCTTACTAATCTCTTCGGAGAGCTTCTTGTAGCCCTCCTCGGTCATATAGATAAAGTCCATAGTTTTTTATACTAAGTGCTATGAATGGTTTCCCTTAAAGTCAGTCCTGACGCAAGGACCATCGGAGCAGCCCGGCAGACAAAAAGGAAACAATCCCAAGCGGCACTCCGCCTGGAATCGTTGCTCCGTCTGCAGTCCGGAGGCTCCGCTCCGATCCCGTAGTCAGTCTCTGTGTATGAGGTCTGTAGCGGTCACGATCGACCCCCTCAGAACCACCACAAAGGTACGAAAAAAATGCCGTCCGGTCTATCCTCCTCCTCGCCTCTGGGTCTGCGAGTGTCTCTGCGTAGCTCAATGCAAAAAGGGGTGACTTCAAGATCTTGAAGTCACCCCTTTTTGCTATCAGTACTGCCTGCCTTACTCAGGCAGACAGGTGGTCGGATCAGAAGCCATTGAGCCGGAGGGCGAGGGTGTCCTCGTACTGGGTCTGTGCCTCCACGAGCTCCCGGCGCATCCGGTCGATGATCTCGCTGTAGGCGGGGTCGTCGTAGACATTCTTCATCTCGTGCGGATCCTCCTGCAGGTCGTAGAGCTCCCAGAAGTCCCGGTCAAGGTAGAAGTGGATCAGCTTGTATCGCTCATCGCGCACTCCGTAGTGACGCATCACGCTGTGCTCGGCGGGGTACTCGTAGAAGTGGTAGTAGATCTTGTCCCGCCCGGGGAGCTCCTTTGCCCCCTTAAGCAGCGGGACAAGGGACTCACCCTGGATGTCCTCAGGGATCGCCACACCGGCGAGCTCGAGGAAGGTGGGTGCAAGGTCGATATTCTGCGTCAGCTCCTCAATGGCTCCTCGAGCATCGAGCCCCTTGGGGAGATGCATCAGAAGCGGGTAGTGCATCGACTCCTCGTACATGAAGCGCTTGTCAAACCAGCCATGCTCCCCCATGTAGAAGCCTTGGTCACCGAGGTAGAGGACGATGGTCGTGTCCCAGAGCCCCTCCTCCTTGAGGTAGTCGATGATCCGTCCGACGCCCTCGTCGATCGGGTGGATCACCTTGGCGTAGTCGCGCATATAGCGCTGGTACTTGTACTCCATCCGCTCCCGGTCAGTCACCTTGCTGTCCCAGTAGTAGTCCGCCATGGGGCGGTAGAAGGCGAGGAACTTATCCCTATCCTCCTCGTCCATACCGGAGAGGATCCACTGGTAGGTCTGCGAGTAGTGGGTCGGGTGGTCGTCACGGAGGAGCTTGCAGTCGTAGGAGGGGTCCATGTGCTCCCCGATATTCATCTCCGCGCGCGCGGCTGCCGGTCGTCCGGCGTAGTCATCGTAGAAGTTCTCCGGTAGCTTGAAGGTCACATCCTCGTACAGATCCAGATCCTCGATGCGGGGCATCCAGTTGCGGTGCGGCGCCTTGTGCTGCACCATAAGCATGAAGGGGCGACTCTTGTCCCGGCTGCGGAGCAGGTCGAGGCTCTTGTCCGTGATCAGGTCGGTGACGTAGCCCTTCTCCTTTACCGTATCATTCGGAGCGGTGATGAAGGCGGGGTTGTAGTAGTCTCCCTGACCCGGCAGGATCTCCCAGTGGTCGAAGCCCTGTGGGAGGGAGTGGAGGTGCCACTTGCCGATGATGGCGGTCTGGTACCCGGCCGCCTGGAGCAACTTGGGGAAGGTCTGCTGGTCGCCGTCAAAGACACCGTGCTCGTTATTCGTGAAGCCATTCTTGTGCGAGTGCTTCCCCGTCAGGAGGCAGGCGCGGGAGGGTCCGGAGATGGAGTTGACGACGAAAGCGTTGTCAAATCTCACCCCGTCCTCCTCGGCGAGCCGGTCGATATTGGGCGTCTCGATCTCGCCGCCATAGGCGGAGATCATCTGGGAGGTATGGTCATCGCTCTCGATGATCAGGATATTGTATCGGGTCGGGGTCTCGTCCTTTGCCTTGGTGGCGCAGGCGGTAGGCAGTACGATGCCGGCCACGGCACTGAGCCCCGCCGCTGCCCGATAGGCGCTATTCTTCTTCATAAGTCTGCTGGTGTTGTATGCAAAACTAAGGTTTTTGAGGGGAACAGCAGACCTCATCATCGTGATCGGGATCCCCTTAGCTGTGGAGGGAGACGGCTCTTTTCGCTATATTTACTGACACCTTAGACCTGCACCCTATGAAGATTATTCACACCGCCGACTGGCATATCGGGCATGAGCTCTACGGCTACGACCGAGAGGAGGAGTTTGGCTACTTCTTCACTCAGCTTGCCGATCTGATGGCGGAGGAGCAGCCTGATGCGCTCTTAGTGAGTGGGGACGTGTACGACTCGTATATGCCCTCCAATGCCGCTGTCAAGCAACTCAATACCGCCCTGCTGAGCCTCCACGAAGCCTCTCCCGAGACGGAGATCATCCTCACGGCGGGCAATCACGATAGCGGTCTCAGGCTGGAGGCTGCCGCGCCGCCCTGGCTCTCCCACAGGATCCACCTGATAGGCACGATCGACCCTACTCTTGAGCGCAATCGCATCGAGATAGAGGGGAAAGGAGTGGTGATGGCGATCCCCTTCTGCTACCCCGCTAATTTTCCCCACCAAGAGAGTGATAAGGTAGAGGAACGACAGAAGAGCTTTTTCCAGAGGGTAAGCGAGCAGCTGAGCAAGGAGAGCCTGCCGACAGTCCTAATGGCGCACCTCTACCTGTCCGACGCCCGGCTCAATGGTAACCGACAGTCCCGCGACATCGTGGGAGGCAGTGAGGCGATGCCCCTCTCTGACGTTGGCACCGGATACGACTACCTGGCGCTCGGGCATATCCACAGGCGACAGCAGCTGAGCAATCAGGCTCACTACTCAGGTTCGCCACTGCCAATCTCCTTTGATGAGCCGGCGGAGCATGGTGTGCTGGTTGTGGAGCTGGATAGGGGGAAGACTCCAAGGGTAGACTTTAGGGCTCTGGCTACTGCCCGTCCCCTTCTCACCCTACCTGAGCAGGCGGTCTCCTACAGTGATGCAATCGATCTGCTTCGCACTATGGACGCTGATGAGCAGGCTTACATCCGGCTTCACGTGCTGGGGGAGCCTGATAAGCCACTCCCCTTTGACTACCTCGAGCAGGCCACTAAGGCTCTCGAGGGGAAGAGTGCTCGGTACTGCACCGTCATGATGGAGTACCCCGAGTCGGTGGCAGCGGAGAGAGTGGAGCAGCGTATGGTCAGCCCCGACGAGCTGAATACCTACTCCCCGCAGAGGATCGTGGAGATGTACCTAGAGGAGCATACGGACCTCTCTGAGGAGGGGCGACAGGAGCTGCTTGACCTCTTTGGCACCATTGATGAAGTATGTAGCCAAGCAGGGATAACGATATGATACGACTGAAAACTTTAGAGATCCACAACCTTCTCTCCCTCGAGGAGGCGAGGATAGACTTTGAGAAGGACTTGGGATCAAGTGGTCTCGTGCTTATCTGTGGCAATACCGGCGCCGGTAAGTCGACCATCCTTGATGCGATCTGCCTCGCCCTCTATGGGTGCAGTCCTCGTCTCAGTCGGAGTAAGTCAGAGAAGTATACCTCAGGGGAGGAGGTCTTCAGCTCGGGTGACGTCGCTCAGCTGATGCGACGTGGCACCGCGTATGCCTCCTGCTGTCTCACCTTTACGACCACATCCGAGGACAAGTACAAGGCCACGTGGAGGATTCGTCGTGCCAGAGGTAAGCACGATGGAGCCCTTCAGCCACCCCAAAGGTCTTTCGTCGATAAAGATGGTGAAGTGATCACCAAGGGGGTGAAGGAGGAGATCGAGAAGGTCGTCGGACTCTCGTACAAAGACTTCTCCCAGACTGTTTTGCTGGCTCAGGGCGACTTTACCCGATTTCTTTTCAGTGACGAGGGTACACGCTCCTCGATCTTGGAGCGGCTCACAGGCATGGAGGAGTGCTCAGACTATGGTAAGAAGATCTACCGGATCGCAGACCACTACAAGCAGAGGTATGATCAATGTAAGAGTGAGATAAAGTCTCTGGATCCGCCTACTCCGGAGCAGGTCTCAGCATGCGCGCAAAAGCAGAGCGAGCTGGAGCATGAGATCAAGAAACTTGCCGAGGAAAAAAGCAGTCTGGACGAGCAGATGAAAGTCTGCAACGACATAGAGCATCATCAAGACACTATAGAGAATTGCGACAAGGAGCGGGTGACCCTGAGGGATGACTATGCCCATAGACTGGGAGAGATAGCGAGCATCCGAAGTATCTCTGAGGCTAAGGAGTTTGAGCAAAAAAAGATACAGGATGAGCTGTCTGAGCTCTCGGAGCACATCCCCATGTACGACAAGGCTGATAGCTTGGCTAAGTCACTCAAGGATCTCTCACGCAAGCGAAGTGAGTGCACTCAGACAATCGAGAAGAAGAAAAAAGCCTATCAAGAGCGAAGGCAGAGCGAAAGGAAGCTGAACGAAATACAAAAAGAGCTCCAAGACATAGAGCAGACAGCTGAAGAAAAGCGGAAAAAGAAAGCAACGCTTCAAGACAAGCTAAACGCCCTCAATGAGACAGATCTGCGCACGCAGAAGGAGTACTTGACGGACCTCAAGTCTGCCAATGAAGCATCCCGGGAGCTGCTTGATCTCAATACTAAGAAAGCGGATGCAGAGTCAGAGAGCAAGGACTCTGAAAAGGAACTTGAAGAGGCTACGAAAAAGCTGGAGAGCGATCGCAATCGATTGGACAAAATGAAGGCATCGGTTGGAAACTTTGCCAAGAGTCTCAGGCTTGATCTCTCTGTGGGGGATCGATGCCCTGTCTGCCATCAGATTGTCCATGAGGTGCCTCGGGATGAGGACTTGGAGGAGTTGCTTCGTCCCCTCAAGGAGGGGTACGATGCCTCTCTCAAGCAGCAGGAAGCGGCAGAGACTGATTTTAATGAGAAATCTCTCAAGGTCGCTGACCTCAACGGCCAGATCAAGAGCAAGGAGCAGGAGATCAAGAAATGGCAGAGCAAGCATCCTGGTGATTTCCCTATCGGTCAGTCAGAGCCTGAGATCGAGAAGAGGCTTAGGGACATCGAGTCAGGTCTGGATAAGATCAATAAGAGCCTGCAGGAAGTCAAGAACCTTAAGGACGAGCTCGATAAGGCAGAAAAGGCGGTTGCCGATCTAGAAAAGAAAGCTACGCGCAAAAGAGAAGAACAAGAGAAGGAGAGGAGTACTCTGGCTACTCGGCAAAGCATTTGCAAGGAGCACAGCACGACCTGCAAGTCACTTCGCAAGGATATCGCCTCGCTGACTAAAGAGCTGCTAGAGGGGCTCACCTATCTGGATACAAAAGAGTTGCTGCAGTCCGATCTCAATGAGTTGGCAGTGAGCCTGACCAAAGAAGCTCAGGACTATCGCTCTAAGAAAGAGACATATGCTGCTATGGAGAGTGAGATCGGTAAGCTCTCCGACAACCTCCGGCTTATGGACAAGATCGTGTCTGAGAGACTGAGACCCGCCTTTCCTGACACACTACCTACTCCTGTCACAGCCGGGAGTGAGCCTGCCCCAACGGTCGTCTACGATGCCCTCATACAAGTCCGCACGGATCTCGTTAGGTCTACCGAAGACAAGAGGAAGTCCGAAGAAGCGCTAAAGTCTCTTAGAGAAAAACACCCCGGTCTGGATAAGCTTACCTCCTCCTCTATACAGTCGAGTATCGATGAGGTCATAGATAAGATGCAAACGAAGCGCAGGGAGCAGGGAGATGCTGATGCTACCTATAGGGAGTACAGCGACAAACTTAAGAAGCTCACCGAACTCGAGGGAAGGAAGAAGGAGCTGAGTGAGAGGAGGCAGAAGTGGAAGACTCTCTCCGACCTGCTCGGGGATGCGGAGGGGAAGAAGCTACGGGGTATTGCACAGGGCTACATCCTCAGGTATCTGCTGGAGTCGGCCAATGAGTTTTTGGTCGACTTAGGAGGCAAGTATCGCCTCACGACCACGTCCTTGTCATCGGCCATCCTTGTTGAGGACCCCGAGACGGGTCAGCCTCCTCAGAGCGTGACGATCCTGTCGGGAGGCGAGAGCTTCATGGTGGCGCTCAGTCTCTCTCTTGCACTCTCTCGCCTGCGTGGAGAGAGTGTGGTGGACACCCTGTTCATCGATGAGGGCTTTGGTACGCTCGACCCTAAGAGTCTGGACCAGGTGATGCAGGCTCTGGAGCAGCTGCACGAGCGGATGGATCGGCGGATCGTACTCATCAGCCACGTACAGGCGCTCAGGGAGCGCATCGCTACGAGGATCGAGGTGGAGCCGAAAAATCGCACCCTTAGCGAGCTAGTGATGGTACGAGACGGACAGAGGGTGAATAGGGGCAGTGATCAAATGTTGTTTGCCCCAAATGTATTACATTTGTAATACCTATCGATAACGAATATAGAAAATCAGGTTATGAATAAGAGATATTACTCCAGTGGTCCACACAAGAGAGTCCTCGTCACCGGTGCCGGTGGGACCATTGGCTCCCGGGTACTTAGGGGCTTTGTGCGCTTCCGCCCCGATGTGGAGGTGCGAGCCTTTGACCTCGCCACCCCGCAAAATCGCGATCTCTTCGATCAGCTGCAGGGGCACATTGAGCCCTTCTATGGAGACATCACCAAGCCGGAGACACTCGTGGAGGCTTGCACGGGAGTGGACTACGTCGTCCACCTTGCTGCGATCATCCCTCCGGCTGCGGATCAGAATCCTGACCTCGCCAATAAGATCAATGTCGAGGGAACCAATAACCTCCTGCAGGTATTGAGGGCTCATGCACCGGAGGCGTTCATCGCTATGGCCTCCAGTGTCTCGGTCTATGGTGATCGGGTCAAGGACCCGATGATCCGAGTCACCGACCCCGTGCAGCCCTCCGAGGGGGACCACTACGCCCAGACTAAGCTCGCTATGGAGCAGCTGATCCGGGAGTCGGGGCTGCGGTATACCATCTTCCGTCTCAGTGCCATCATGGGTGCGGAGAATCACACGATGTCGGGGATCATGTTTCACATGCCACTCGATACGACGCTGGAGATCTGCACCCCGGCCGACACCGCCCGCGCTTTTGTCAATGCGCTGGATCACCTGGACGAGCTGGATGGGCGCATCTTCAATCTCGGGGGCGGAAAGGAGTGTACCACCACCTACAGGGAGTTCCTGACCCGAAACTTCAAGATCTACGGGCTGGGCGACTTCGACTTCCCGAGCAGGGCTTTTGCTACGAAAAACTTCCACTGCGGCTTCTTCGCTGACGGGAAGGATCTGGAGGACATTGTCCACTTCCGCACCGACACGCTGGCAGACTACTACTACCAGCTCAGTCGCCATATACCCGGCATTCAGAAGCTTGCCACCAAGGTCTTCTCATCGGCTGTCAGGAGCTACCTCCTCCATATCAGTGAGCCCTATGTCGCCTGGAAGACTCAGGACGTCACGATGATGCGTCACTTCTTCCGCGATGAGGACCTGACTATGGAGTGACCCTATAGACCACGATACAAAGGGGGGGGCTGTGCCGGGTATCCGGTACAGCCCCCCTTTTTTTATCCCTCTGTCCCGTCAGTCGATCGCACCCGCCGGCACCTCGGGGAGGTCCCTCAGCCCGGCGCGCAACTCCTCATCGGTGGGCGAGCCACCGGTGAGCGTGTGGCGGATGTACTGCTCGTAGGCGGATATCTCGAGCTGACCGTGGCCCGAGAGGCAGAAGAGGATCGTCTCAGCCTTCCCATCCCTCTTGCACCGCTCCGCCTCGCGGATCGCTCCTGCGATGGCGTGGCAGCTCTCGGGGGCGGGGATGATCCCCTCCGTCCGGGCAAAGAGCATGCCGGCACGGAAGCTCTCTATCTGATCCACATCCATCGCCTCTATGTAGTCGTCCCTGAGCAGCTGCGAGAAGGCTGACCCACCGCCGTGGTAGCGCAGTCCTCCGGCGTGGATGGCTGAGGGGACGAAGCTGTGCCCCAGCGTGTACATCGGGATGAGCGGGGTGTAGCCAGCCTCATCACCATAGTCATAGGCGAAGCGCCCTCGCGTGAGCTTGGGGCAGGAGCTCGGCTCCACCGCTATGTAGCGAGTGGTGGCACCATCGCGGAGGGTGTGGCGAAGGAAGGGGAAGATCATCCCGCTGAAGTTGGATCCGCCACCGAAGCAGGCGATCACCACATCCGGCCGCTCTCCTGCCAGCGCCATCTGCCGCTCCGCCTCCAGTCCGATGACCGTCTGGTGCAGTCCCACATGGTTCATCACCGACCCGAGGAGGTACTTGGTATTGGGCGTGGTGCGTGCCAGCTCTATCGCCTCGGAGATCGCCATGCCTAGGGAGCCGGGGTTGTCGGGGTCTCGCGTCAGCACATCCTTCCCCGCGCGGGTGCTCATACTAGGCGAGGGGGTGAGCTGAGCGCCGTAGACCTGCATCATCGTCCGGCGTGAGGGCTTCTGCTCGTAGCTCACTCGTACCTGATAGATGGCGCACTCCAGTCCGTAGATCCTACTCGCAAGCGAGAGGGCGCTGCCCCACTGACCGGCGCCGGTCTCGGTGGTGACGTTGGTGATGCCCTGCTCCTTGGCATAGTAGGCCTGGGCGAGGGCGCTATTGAGCTTGTGCGAGCCGCAGGGACTACCGCCCTCGTCCTTGAAGTAAATGTGCGCCGGCGTGTCCAGTGTCCGCTCCAGCTCGTAGGCGCGTACGAGTGGCGTGCTTCGGTACATCCGGTACTTCTCTCTCACCTCCTCCGGTATTGCTATCCAGGCGTCTCGCTGATTGAGTTCCTGCTTGGCCGACTCCTCGACAAATATCGGGTAGAGGTCCTCGGCAGTGATCGGTTGGAGACTCTTCGGGTCGAGCATGGGGAGTGGCTTGGTGGACATCTCTGCCTGGATATTGTACCACTCTGTGGGGATCTCGCTCTCGGGGAGGATGATTTTCTTTTGCTTCATAATGTATGGAAAAAATGTGTCTCGGGATAGGATCTTGCAGCGATGAAAGGGGTGCAAGGTCCCATTGATATGGAGGTAAAATAAAGGAGCAGGAGACAACCGGCGTACCGGATGTCTCCTGCTCTTGTATGGTATCGGGATTTCTCTCCCGTCCCTATGAGTCTCTTAGATCATACCTATAGAGACATCAGCAGTCCTGCTCCGGTATACCGTCGTATATCGGCGCCACCACCAGCGATTGAGCGTGCTGCTCTGCGGTCTGAGGGCAAGGACTGACATGGTAGGGTCTTGGATTAGCGAAGCTTGAAGGTCACAGGGAGATTGAAGCGGCAGCGAACCGGCTTACCAGTCTGCATACCGGGCTTCCACTTCGGCATAGACTCCACGACGCGGACGGCCTCCTTATCGAGAGAGGGGTCTACACCGCGGGCAATCTTTACATTGGAGACAGATCCGTCACGCTCCACGACGAAGCTGACCATTACCTTACCCTGGATGTTATTCTCAGCGGCGATAGCCGGGTACTTCACGTGGTCATTGAGCCACTTCAGCATAGCGGTCTGACCGCCGGGGAACTCCGGCATCTCCTCGAGGAACTCGAAGATCTGCTCCTCCTCTACCTTCTCCTGCTTACGTCCCTGCTGTGCAGGTGCCGGCGGAGTGAAGGTCTGCTGCAGCTTGTCGAAGGAGTCGTCCACAGAGGCGATCTCCACATCGGCAACCTCGACGTCATCCTCGACGACCTGGAGGATCTCCACATTCACCGGAGCCTCCTCGGGCTCGGGGGGTGGGGGAGGGGTCTCGTCGGGTGGCGTGATCATAATGTCCTCGACTTCCTCGATGACTGCGTCAGACTGTACATCGTCCACCTTGACGTCGTGCGTACCCCACTCAAAGGCTACAAACACGAGACCCAGGGAGACGAGCAAGCCCATCAAGAAGTACGTGCCCTTGTTTTTCTCAAGGTCAGCACGCTTAGTCTTCTTGACCTGACGGTCCTCGACGTTCATGTTATTGCTCATGCTACTTGTAAGTTATAGAGTTTTTTGTTGGTTTCGTCATACTCCTCCGCAGTCGAAGCTACGGACTTGTCCACAAATGTACTCTTTTTATTGAGAAAACAAAGCACATCCGGGGGAGAAATACTTTTTTTACCTCCTACTACCGCTATATATCGATATGTAGTAAAGCAGAGTGGCAAGCGATCCCACTGCCGCAATCACGTAGGTGTAGGC
Organism: Porphyromonas sp. C0041D3; assembly: GCF_056590575.1. Lineage (NCBI taxonomy): Bacteria > Pseudomonadati > Bacteroidota > Bacteroidia > Bacteroidales > Porphyromonadaceae > Porphyromonas > Porphyromonas sp. C0041D3. The sequence continues at coordinate 8,168 of NZ_JBWPWJ010000014.1, read as the reverse complement.
AGCGCTACGTAGCGCACTGACGGCGTACTTGTGGTCCTCAGGACCAGTTACCCCGCTTCGCTCCAGCCAGCCGAGAGCGCGTCTACTCGCATCGATCTCCACCGGCAGGGTGACGAAGCTGAAGAGCGTCGTCGCGGCAAAAAGGATGATCCCGAAGAGGAGCAGCTGGGGGAAGACCCGCACTAATAGCAGTCCGGCAAGCAGCACGAAGCTTAGGATATTGGAGGAGAAGGTGACCACAGGTACCAGAGCTGTCCGCAGGCGGAGCATACTGTACCCCACATGGTGCTGCAGGGCATGCCCAGTCTCGTGTGCCGCTACGGCAGCGGCGGCGACGCTCCTCGAGGAGTAGACCCCCTCGCTGAGGTTGATCGTCCGGTCGCCGGGGTTGTAGAAGTCTGTCAGCATCCCTTGCGTCGGGCGCACCTCCACATCGGTGATGCCACTCTCGCGAAGCATCTTCTCAGCCACCTCCTTGCCGGTGAGTCCGTCGTGGAGGGGGATCTTGCTGTACTTGCGGAATTTTGACGTCAGGCTCTTCTGGATGATCATCCCGACGATCATCACCACGAAGAGGAGGATCCAGAGGAGTGTGCTTGTGGAGCCGGTCATGGTCGATCAGATCTCTCTCAGGATGATGGTCTGCTTGCGGTCCGGACCGACAGAGACGATGGAGATGGGTGCCCCCAGCTCCCTCTCGATGAAGCGCATGAAGGAGGTGAAGGCCTCCGGTAGATCCTCAGCTCGGGTGATGCCGGTGAGGTCGCACTTCCAGCCGGGCAGGGTGGTGTAGATCGGCTCGATCTCGGCATTGATGTCAAAGGGGTACTCCGTCGTCTCCTTCCCATTGACCCGGTACTTCGTGCAGACCTTGATCTCCTCGAAGCCTCCCAGCACGTCGCCCTTGGTCATGATCAGGTCGGTGACACCGCTGAGCATGGTGGTGTACTTGAGCGTCACGAGATCGATCCAGCCACAGCGGCGCTTCCGTCCGGTGACCGCGCCGTACTCGTGTCCCACGCGGCTCATCTCGTCTCCGGTCTCATCGAAGAGCTCTGTCGGGAAGGGCCCCTCGCCGACGCGGGTGCAGTAGGCCTTGAAGATCCCAAATACCCGACCGATCCGGGACGGTGCTACGCCGAAGCCGGCACAGCAGCCCGAGGCGATCGTGGTGGAGGAGGTGACGAAGGGGTAGGAGCCGTAGTCGATGTCCAGCAGGCTACCCTGCGCCCCCTCGGCGAGCACATGCTTGCCCTCGCGGAGGGCGTCATTGACAAAGTACTCGCAGTTGATCAGCTTGTAGGCTCTCAGCTTCTCGATCGCGTCGAAGAACTCTCTCTCCAGCTCAGCAAAGGAGGCCTCCTGGAGAGGGTCGTGACCCAGCAGGTCGCACAGCATGCGGCGATGACGCTCCCGATGAGCCTCGTACTTGGCGCGGAAGTCAGGGGTCTCGATGTCGCCGACGCGAAGTCCGTTGCGACTGATCTTATCGGTGTAGGTCGGTCCGATGCCCTTGCCGGTGGTACCGATCTTTGTGCTTCCCTTGGCCTGCTCATTGGCAGCATCGAGGAGACGATGGGTCGGCAGTATGAGGTGGGTCTTGCGAGCAATGCGCAGCCGCTCGTGGAGCACCACGCCGGCCTCCTCCAGCTCCTCGGCCTCCTTGGCGAAGAGGATTGGGTCGAGCACCACACCGTTACCGATGATATTGACAGACCCGCTCTGGAAGACTCCCGACGGCACAGATCTCAGGACGTGGGTCTTGCCCTCGATCTCCAGCGTGTGACCGGCATTGGGGCCGCCCTGGAAGCGTCCGACGATATCATAATGGGGGGTCAGCACATCGACCACCTTTCCCTTTCCCTCATCGCCCCACTGCAGTCCCAGCAGGACATCTACCTTATTATCCATAGCTCAGTATCTATTCTATCTTACTATATCTGTGAGTACAAATATAGCAATTTCGCCACTCTTTCATCCGCAAAGGAGTCGGAGAGGGCGAAACGCTCTCTCCGACTCCTCTCTCTCTTGCCGGTGCCGATAGACCTACTTCGCTATCACTTCCACCCTCTCCTCCTTGAAGTCCAGTCTCAGTGTGATGAGGAGAGGACCCCTGTCCGGACGCTTGATGATCTTGTCGCCGATCCGTATGCTCTGCAGCACGAAGACGCTGTCCATAATGTATCCCTCCCGTCCGTGAGCGAAGGTCATGGTGCACTCGAGGGGAATGCTCTGAGTCTTGTAGGCAATCTTGATCCGTGACTTGACGGTCCCCTTTCTCTCTCCCTTCATCACGGAGGAGGGAATGGGTGCCATGAAGTTGATGTAGCAGTCATTTCCCTTGGTGACAAAGGAGTAGGGGATCCGGCTGCCGCCTCGCTCGGTATCAAAGATCATCAGATCTCTGACCAGGGCATCGTTCATAACTGGCTTCCCCATCCAGTCCTCCAGCCGGATCGCCACGTGTGTATCCCTGACCCCTTCCGGCTCGTGCATATCGATCGGCTCGCGGCTCCCGTCCTTGCAGGAGAGCAGTGAGGAGAGGACGATCAGTCCGAGGGATAGTCTGAGGATAAGGTTTCTCTTCATGGGATAGTGCTTGTTCAGTGGTTGGTATGTAGCCGGGAGAGGTGATGACATAGACGATCGGCTCCTCTCACGACAAAGGTAGGCAATAATCCTATCCCAGACCGCTCTTTTCTAATACCGATATTAGAGTCATCTAATATCGGTATTAGATGACTCTAATATCGGTATTAGATCCGGAGGACCCCCACGTGCTGACAGTCAGGCTCTCGCGATGCGGTCCGAGCAGCCACTCAGCGGACGGTGAAGCTGATGCGCCAGGTCGCCATAATGGCGAAGCCCTGGAGCCGCATCGCTGTGTAGTCGTTGGTCCGCTCGTTGTAGGTCATGGCCATGACGTTGCGGTAGTTGGTGACATTCTGCAGGTCGAGGCCAAACTCCTCCGTGATCCGTCTCCCCGGGTGGCGGAAGCCCAGCTTAATATCGGTCCGAAAGTAGGGCTTCATCCGGAGGGTGTTACTCTGCTCAGCATCGAGGACGGGGCGCTTCTCGGCTGCAGACTGCTCCCTCAGGAGTGGTGTGTAGCGCATACCTCCGGCGACGGTACTCTTGAGGTCTGCCGTGAGTGTCCACGACTTGCTGAGGGCGTACTCACCGCCGCCGGTGAGGTTGAGGATGTACCCGCCGTCCATCGCCGTGTGCCACCGCTTGGAGGAGGCACCGGTGGTGTAGGTGGAGCTGAAGAGGGTCGCATTGGTGAGGAGGTAGTAATCCTTGGAGATAAATTTCTCCAGCGTCAGCTCCACACCGACGTTTCGCCCAGTGCCGCGATTGACGAGACTTGGCAGCGGGACGATGCTGTTGTCATCCGTGACCCCGACATTGAGCATACTCCAGGCGGAGGTGGGGTCCTGCTGCACCGGGATGTCAAAGAGGTGCTGGTAGTAGCCCTCCACCTTGAGATGCCAGTTGGTGGCAAAGGCCCAGTCGTAGTATGCGTCCGCATGCCAAGCACGTGACGGCTTGAGGTCCCTATTGGTCTCCTCACCCGACCCGGGGATGCGGGCGAAGTAGAAGGTCCTCGGCTGTAGCTGGCTGTAGAGCCCTCCCGCCAAGCCGAGGATATGGGATGGTGCCGGCTCATACATAAGTCCCAAGCGTGGCTCGAGAGTCTTATATATATTGAGTGTAGTCATCATGCCGTGGAGACCTGCGGTGAGTGCCCAGCGCTGGGAGGGCTTGTAGCGGTACTGACCATAGAGACGCACCACACCAAATCGCCCCTTCTCGCTTACCGTGCCCGCATCCGTTGCTATCGGTATGTCAGCGTGGTAGTCCACCTGATAGATATCTCCTGTCGCTCCCGCCACCACGAGAGAGGAGAGGTCGGGGTGCCAGGTGAGGTCGGTGTGGAGGGAGTACTTGATCTCCTTGGAGGTGTCCTTCATCACCTGCTCGTAGTTGTCGGTCAGCTCTCCACTCTCCTTGAGTTGCTTCCTGACGTCGAGGTCAAGGGCGGTACGGACGAGAGAGAGGGTGGTGCGCTGCTGCACCTGCTTGCTCCACCGGGCATCGTGGGTGAGGCCGATGATGAGATTGCTACTGCCCTCGTCGATGAGCTGATTGTAGCTGTCGAGCGCCCCCTCATCCTCGATGTCGATCATACCGTCCTCGGACGTTACCAGCATATCCGTATTGATCTTGATGAAGCTCTTCCCCCAGAGAGTCATGAGGGAGAGACTGTGCCGGTCGTCGGCGTGGAGGGTGACCTTGGCCGTCAGGTCCTGATACTCCGGCACGGCGGGGAGCTTCATCAGCTTCAGTCCGCTCATAATCCGCGGAACGGAGTAACGGTAGGAGATGAGGTAATTGGACTCGCTCCCTACAGGGATTGGTCCCTCGAGTCCCAGCTCCAGACCACCGTAGCCTGTCTGCAGCCAGCCCTCGTGGTGTGCGGTGTTGCCGGGGCGCATCGTCAGGTCAAAGATGCCAGAGAGGGCGTTGCCGAAGGGGGCCGGCCAGGCACTGAGGTGGAAGTCAGAGTTGGTCAGCAGGTTGGTATTGATCATCGAGACCTGCCCGCCAGTGAGACCGATCCCAGCATTGAAATGATTCAGGTTGGGCACCTCGATGCCATCGAGGACCCACTGCAGGCCTATGGGGCTATTGCCACGGATGATGATGTCATTGCGGCTGTCGTTGGCGGGCATGACGCCGGCAAAGCTCCGCACCATACGTGCCGGGTCTCCGAGCGAGGAGGCAAAGCGGTAGGTCTCATCGGTGCTGAAGCTCCGCCCCCCGGCGAAGCTCAGCGGGTCGAGCGTCTTGCTCTTGTCGTAGGGAGCGGAGACCACCACCTCACCCAGCACGACATCCAGGGGCTCCAGCTCTACATCGAGGACCGTCTCCTTGGTCGGCATCACGGTGACCGACAGCTCGCGGCTCAGGAAGCCGATGCTCCGCACCTCGATCGTCTGGCGCCCGATGGGTGCACGGAGCTCAAAGGTCCCGTCCTCTCCCATCGTGGTGTAGACCAGTGGGTCTGTCCCCCGAACAAGGATCGTGGCGGCAGTGATGGGTGCATTGGGATTGGCGCTCGTGATCCTACCCCTGACGGTCCCCTGCCCGAGGGCGACCAAGGGAAGGAGAAGGAGGATGCCGAGCAGCAGGATGGCTTGACGACTGAATGACGACATAGCAGTACTATTCTGAGTGATGTGTTCCGATGACTTAATGCCCCAAAGTTCGCTCCTTCTTATGACAAATTGGTTTCTTTTCCGTTACAGATTCAGGCCTTTTCAGGATTAAGCGTTTCTCCGAGAGTCATCCGATGTGAGACTACTCACTAATGGTCAACCATCCCCGACCCTGCTGCAAGATGCTGATGCGCATTAGTGTATGACTATATCAGGAAAATAGTGTATTATTGCACGCTCCCAACCAAAGAAGCAGAGCAGGATCAAGGGATATGTCCAATAGAAAGAAGCCTTTGCCCCGAGGCGAAGCGAAGTCCAAGCGGATCATCAAAGTCGTCACCTGGAGTCTCCTCGTGGTGGTGATGGTGCTGGTCGTCCGCTTCGTCGCCTCGGTGGACTTCTCTGCGCTGGGGGACCTGCTCCGAAAGACTCCGGTGATGCTCCCCTTAGTCGTCCTGATGTCCTTTATCTCCTATGCGGCATCTAATGCTGCGTGGAATCTCTGTCTCAGCGTCGGCGGGGAGCGGAGCCTGCCCTTCTGGAGGCTCTTTATCTACCGACTGATAGGTGACATGCTCGCGCCTTTCAACCCCACCGGCGTGGTTGCCGGTGAGACGGTGAAGGTGATGCTGATGCGGCGCGATGGGATCTCTGTCGAGCACGCCCTCAGCTCGGTCCTCACCCATAGGGGGCTAGTGATCCTTGCCAATGTCCTGATGACGATCGTGTCAGTCTTCTATATCCTGATGGGGAGTTCGATCCGTGGGACGCAAGGCGTACTGGTCGCTCTCGGCACGGTGGCGGTGATGGCCTTTATCTTTTATGGTCTCTTCCGCCTGCTCGTCCATCCGCGGTTGCTGATCGGCCGGACGGTGGACAGCCTTGCCCGGAGGACACACTGGTCTCTCCTCTCCGAGGAGCGGATCCGCAAGACCTACGCTGCCAATCTCGAGGCGGCACGGTTCTTTCACCGACACAAGCGTCGCTTTTGCCTCACGCTTGGGCTCTGTATGGTCCACTGGGTCTTCGGAGCAATGGAGTTTTTCGTCATTTTCACCACACTGGGGCTCCACGTCACGGTGATGGACGCCATAGCCGTGGAGATGGGCGTGGGGATCTTCAAGACCCTCGGCTCGGTCATCCCCGGACAGCTGGGTATCGAGGAGTACGGGAATAAGGTGATGCTCGACCTCATTGGTGTGCAGAGCAACGAGGTGTGGCTCGCTGCCTCGCTTATGAGACGAGGGCGTCAGCTCTTCTGGCTCGCTGTGGCGGGGATCGCCTCACTCGTGGTCTATCGCCGTCACCCGGTAGCACGGAGAGGGGAGTAGACCTTTTTTACTATGAACTACTCTGACATCCCATGATCGGAATGAAGCCTGAGATCCTTTGTATCTCGCATAAGTATCCCCCCTCCACCGGAGGGATGGAGCGGCAGAGCTATGAGCTCATCAAGGGGCTCAAGACCTACTATAAGGTCCACTCCTTTACCTATAAGAAAGGAGATCAGCCCAAGGTGGTCTGGCTCGCCGCGCTCAAGCGACACATCATGGAGTGCCTCGAGAGCCATCCCGAGATACGGCTGATCCACCTCAATGACGGGGCGATGGCCTCCGCCTCGCTCTGGATGCAGAAGGAGCTCGACATCCCTGTCATCGTCACTTATCACGGGCTTGACGTCACCTTCCCGCTGGACTTCTATCAGGATAAGCTTATCCCCAAGCTGGAGCAGTACAGTGCGGCAATCTGTGTCAGCGAGTACACCCGCCAGCAGTGTCTCAAGCGAGGATTTGACCCCGAGCACACCTATACGGTGCCAAATGGCGTCGATGTGTCGCTGGCGGATAAGCCTGATCGCCGGGAGGAGATCATCGAGGAGCTGCTGTCGCGAGGGGTAGACGTGCGAGGCAAGCGGGTGATCATCGCCAGTGGTCGCTCGGTGAAGCGGAAGGGCTTCTCGTGGTTTATCAAGAATGTGTTGCCCTCTCTCGGACCCGATGTGGTGCTGCTGATGACCGGCCCTCGGCGGCAGGAGCAGTCCTTCATGCAGTCCGTGACACGGTACATACCATGGAATGACCTGCGACTCTTCCTCGGGGCACCCACCGATGAGGCAGAGCTGGACGAGCTGCTGGAGACGACCCCCGGCGTCTATCACCTGGGGCGGGTCTCCTTTGAGGACCTCATGTCGCTCTACTCGCTGGCGGACCTCTTCGTGATGCCCAATATCCCTGTCGAGGGGGATCAAGAGGGGTTTGGCCTCGTCGCTCTTGAGGCAAGTGTGCGGGGGACCTGGGTCGTTGCTTCAGGCATAGAGGGCATCACCGAGGCGGTGATCGAGGGTGCCAATGGCACTCTCCTGCCGCCCGAGGATCCCGACCGCTGGGCCGCCAAGATCCGAGAGCTCCTCTCGATGCCACAGCAGGAGCTGGCAGAGTGGGGTAGGCGGGGACAGTCCTACACCACCGACCACTTCTCCTGGGGCCGTATGGTCGACGGCTACAAGGCCGTCTTTGACCGCTACATTAAGTAGCGAGATCCATAGCCATAGTCCTTTTTTTGCCCTCCACGCCTCTTTGTTTCTTGGCTGAAGGGACTATTCTTGGTGTCACATAAAGGACATAACCCAAGCCCTGTCTCGTGTGCCCAAGCGAGATGATCAGATTGAGTGAATTTCTTTTCGGATTTTTTCTGTCTGTAAATCAAGACGATACATGTGTGAGGCGCATTAATTTTGATGGCAAATGCGAGAGAGGGCTTGCAGGAAGTAAGAAATGTTGTACCTTTGCACTCGCAAAGCCGAGAGGGGTACGCTCCTGAGGCTCCGGCAGAGGTCGGGGTGAGCGGATCGGGAAAAAGAATTTTCCAGGTTGCTTGCAGGAATGAAAAACTTTCGTACCTTTGCACTCACATCACCGCCCGAGGGGCTGGGGATGCTGAAAAAGA
>NZ_JBWPWJ010000024.1:0-634 GCF_056590575.1 Porphyromonas sp. C0041D3 | reverse complement strand
AAAGGCTTGAAAATGAAATAATTACAGTCGATATGTTCCTACAAACGAGAGCCAATCTTTGATATGTTTCCATCTACGAGCGTGGATATGTTCCCCACAACCATAGGGGTTGAGACTGTAGTATTGATGTCAAAAAAAATAGAATAACAAGCTATAAAACTTATAAAATCAATGGCTTATAGGATTTTAAAAGAAATCAGTTCTATAATAAATTAAAAATCGTGTTGGTAGAAAAATCGTCTACTTCTACCAACACGATTTTACAAAGAGCCAGTACTTACATCTCTTTTTTTCCTGTAAAACTATTGTATCTTGATACTTTAAGGAGTTTCAATCATTCGATCTGCTAACTATTACTTTTTGGATCTAAACTTAATAAAATAGCATTAATGGCGACGATGACTGTTGACACAGACATTAGGATTGCTCCTAATGCAGGGCTTAATGTGATACCAATAGGAGCCAAAATTCCTGCAGCTAGAGGGATAGCTATAATGTTATAACCAGCTCCCCAAAAGAGATTTTGTTTCATTTTACGAGTTGTTTTGTGTGCTAATTCAATAAATGATTCAATATCTCCTGGATCAGATTGAGTCAAGATGACATCAGCTGAATCCAACGCCACTTGAGTTCC
>NZ_JBWPWJ010000013.1:0-40400 GCF_056590575.1 Porphyromonas sp. C0041D3 | reverse complement strand
CCACCCTCCCCACCCTCGTGGAGCAGCTGCACAACAGCATCCTGCCAGAGGGAGAGGTTGGGCGTCTGCTCGAGATAAGTCCGCCAGAGGTGGGAGAAGCGCCCCCTATCGCTCTGAGAGCGAGGGCTCCACATCGCAGGTCCCTTGCTCCTATTGAGCATCCGAAATTGCATTGACGACCTATCGGTGATGACCCCCATCAGGCCGCCGAGGGCATCCAGCTCGCGCACGATCTGCCCTTTGGCGATGCCCCCCACGGCGGGGTTGCACGACATCTGGGCGATCTTGTCGAGATCCATAGTGATGAGGAGGGTACGGGAGCCGAGCAGGGCAGCCGCATGGGCCGCCTCACAGCCGGCATGGCCGGCACCGACCACGATAATGTCATAGGATAGTCTCATACCTACAAAGATACGCAGATTTGCGCCGTCGCGTGACACCTATCCCGGCAGCGCCAGGGCTGACGTATTAGAGCATTACAGCTATGCAAAGGAGAACTGCGGCGCGAGACTCCTCTCCTAAAGCACAAGCCTGCCGATCCCGCAGGGGCTAAGCCCCGGAGGGATCACCGGACTTTAGCCCGGATGTCGAGGGGCGAAGCCCCGAAGACTCCGGGAAAGAAGAGCTCGGGAAAGATATACGACCCCGCCAGGGTGTCGCACTTACCCAGTCAGACAATCAGTGCGACACCCTGACGGGGTCGAGGATTGCTTGCGAGCCCGGTCCACGGGTCTTCGGGGCTACGCCCCTTGACCCGTGGCTAAACACCGTGCACCCCTGCCGGGGTGCCTCGTTCCCCACCCTTCATAATGAGTTGATGGACTTCTGTGCTACTCAAATGCGTCACCCTTGGACACCCGTCCCGGCAGCCCCAGGGGTGGCGCATTAGAGCATTAGGGTAATTGAGAATGTTGCACGAAGTGCCATTCTCGCACATTTGTTTCAAATGTGCTGAGACTTTGCACGAAGGATGATATGCAAGGCGCTGAGGATGAGGCAGAAGGTAGCGTACTCACGTACGTGACCGAGGCCGAATTCCGAAAGCAACGCAGCAGATCGCCTTCGTGCAACAGCCTCTAATCATATACCAAGGGGGGCACATCCGGGAGGCACCCGAAGGGTGCTCGCTCCATAGGCATCGGTCATCCGCGAAGCGGTGACCGATGTGCCGAGGCCCTCCCCTATCCCTTCGACCCCTTGTGGGTCGCCGAGCAGAAATCCCCCTTTCCAGCGACCCCGCCAGGGTGTCGCACTTGTTGCCTATTCAAGCAGTGCGACACCCTGGCGGGGTCGTATATCTTTCCCGAGGTCTTCGGCACTTCGTGCCTCGAGACCCGGGCTAGGAAGCGATGATCCCTACGAGGCTCTGCCCCTGAGGGATCGGGCGCATCATAAGCATGCGTCACCCCTGACCGGGCTTGTTACCTCTGGTGAGGTGCCCTAGCGGTGGTGCACTGGTTAGTCGTGTCCCGCATTCATACGGTCGATGACTGACTCGAGGGCGCCGGTGCCTTGGTACTTGTCCTTGGAGCTATTGAATCGGTAGGAGATAGTGAAGGCAATACGTGGTGGCACGTGCTCGGTGGACTCCATCACGCTGTACCTGGTGGCGGTACGCACAGAGTGGGTGGTATTGAAGAGGTTGCTGATGGAGAGGGTGGTGAGGAGATTTTTCTCCTTGAGCCACTGCTTGGAGATCTCGGCGTAGCTGGTGAGGATGGGGGCGGTGAACTCCATATTGTCTTCGTTGCCAAATGGGGTGTAGCCGACGTTGAATACCATGCTGATATCCCTGGGGAGCGTCAGTTGGTTGGCCACGCTGAGGGCGAGGGTGGGCTTACGATTGGTGATCCGCTCCTCGAAGTTCCAGAGGTCGTAGCCGATCATCTTGGAGAGGCGCAGAGTGAAGGTGGGCTTCCACCACTTAATCGTAGGGCTGGCTACCATCGCCGCCGAGAGAGCATGGTGTGGAGGGGCGTTGACAGTCTTGTATAGGGTGATATAGGGCCGCACGACTCCGGTGGTGGGGTCGGTAAAGAGGGCGGTCTCCGGGGTGAGACAGTCGCGGCTATAGATGTGGCTGAGAATGGTGGTAAGCCAGCTCTTACTGAGGGTGAGAGAGGTGGAGTAGTCGATGGCGTCCTTGAGGTTGGGGTCACCCACCTTGTACTCGTATCGGCTCACGTAGAGGTACTGTGGCTGTAGCTGTACGTAGCTTGGTCGATTGATCCGGCTCCTGAAGGAGAGCTCGGTGCGCACACCCCAGAGGCGGCCTGAGACTGCCAGTGTGGGGAATAGATTGGTGGTGGTATGGCTCTTATCGGGATCCAGTACCCCCTTGTCGATATACTTATTTTCGAGGTGCTCCATACGTAAGCCTGCGGTGGCACTCCACTCGGAGGCTATCTTGCGCTGATACTCTAAGTAGAGAGCCAGTAGCTGCTCCCGCTGCTCGGTGTCGAGGTCGGTGAGACTGAGGCTGGCATCGAGATGATTGTAAAAGCGGTTATGGACCCTAGTGTACTCGCCACCCATCTCGAGGCGTCCGCCCCAGAGTGGTCCGGAGATGTCCAAGCGTCCTCCTGCAGACTGGTACTTCGCCCCATGGCTATTCTCCACACCGGAGAGCTCGTACGCCTCCGTGTGTCCCTCTGCTGCCCTCTCGGTGGAGTGGCTCATACCGGTCTGGAAGTAGTCGAGGTCGATCTGTGCCCTCCAGTCCCCAAACCTCCTCAGGTAGTAGAGATTGGGGCGGTGTGAGGCATTCCAGGGCTTGAGGGTCTGTGATTTGCCAAAGTAGCGCTCCACCGCCTCGGGTGTGGGCCTGAGGTGGTTGCTGGTGAGGTCGGAGAACATCCAGGAGTCCTCCTTATCGGCGGCAATGCGGTATCTGAAGCCTGCGCTCTGCACCTCATCTTCGTAATTGATGCCCACCGTATACTCCTGTGTCTGTACACCCTCCTTGTGCTTGGTGGTGGATTGATTGATCCACTCGCTTTGATCGGTTTTGCCATGAGTGCGCAGAGAGGGGAAGGAGTGATTGGTCTGCTCGTCCTTGTACATGACACTGGTAAAGAAGTCCCAGTTATTGAGCCGATAATTGAGCCGAAGGTAGGGCTGATAACCCATGGGGCTACCTATCTGATTATTTAGATCGAGCTTTACCTCGCCACTGAGACCGGTGCCCTGCTCGCGCTTGGTGTAGATCTTGATCACCGACTCGGTGGAGGAGCTATACCTGGCTCCGGGATTGGTGAGCACCTCTATGTCGCGGATGAGGTAGGGCTTGAGATTGCGCAGCTGATTGGGGTCGGTCATCAGTCGGTCGTTGATGTAGATGATGGGGGTCCCCTTGCCAGCTACCCGGACTTCGGTCCCCTCGATCTCGACGAGTGGCACGCCTCTGAGCACACTATAGACGTCCGATAGATTTGCGAGCGGAGAGGCCTCTATGGAGGTGCTGATACCGCCGGCGACCATCCGGTGTGTGATACGATTGGCGGTTACGGAGAGCTCCGCCAGCTCTAAGGCACTCTCCTGTAGTATGATCTTGTAGTCGGTGGAGCTTTCGCACCTCACCTCCTTGGGGGTGAAGCCGATCAAGCTTGCCTCGAGTAAGAGGGGTAGCTGATGCTGCTCGATCTGTAGAGTGAAGGAGCCATCGTCACGGGTTACACCTCCTGTGAGCACCTTGCTGCCGTCAATACTTTTCACCTTGATGGTGGCGTAGGGGATGGGCTCCCCGGCTTCGTCATACACTACTACACGGAGATCTAGTGCCGAAACTTCCAAGCTCCCTACCATCATCAGCAGGGAGATCAATAAAAATAATCGCCTCATTAAAACTTATCTATTGTGTACTGAATCGCCTCCCCTTATCACCAGCAAAGGTAGGTACTATCGCTCGCAACTCAGTTGCACACTTCTGCAGACTACACGAATGCGATCTGCAGCGTTGCTTTCCGCCATCCCTACGTGAGCAGCCCACTCCTCAGGGAAATCTCTAATACCGATATTAGAGACGCCTAATACCGATATTAGACTTCACTAATATCGGTATTAGACAAGCCCTGATCCACCGGGCATTGGACACCGTTCTATTATGGTCTCCACAGCAAATGCGATCTCTTTCTCCGCTCCCTCCCAGTTCAGCAGACTGCGAACCGGCCTTATTATGTTCGCCAAACATTATCTTTGTCAAACATAGTTTTTGGCGGAGCAAAATTCATCGGTGATTTTGTGTGTTGGTACCGATCAAGTTATTATCTTTGCGAAAGATAATGTTTGACAAAGATAATTATTGAGGGTATGAAATTTATAGACAGGGTAGAAGAAACAGCTGCACTCAAGCGCTCGCTAAGCCTTAGCCGGCCTGTGCTGATTGTGATTTATGGTAGGCGGCGCATCGGAAAGTCAGAACTCATCAAGCATGTTTTGACCGAACAGGATGTGTACCATCTGAGCGAAGAAGCACAGACTCAGCAACAGATCGACTCCTTTGCCAAGACTGTTTCTTTTACTTTTGACGGCTTTGATCGAGTATCCTACAACGACTGGGAGACAGTGCTTACCTCCGTCAATCTATATGCAGGGGATAACACATCGGTCTGCTTAGATGAGTTTTCCTACCTCGTCAAGAGCGATCCCTCACTGCCCTCCATCATCCAAAGATTAGTGGACAACAAAAGGCTGAAATACAATCTGATCCTGTGTGGTTCCTCCCAGCTGATGATGCACTCACTGGTCCTCAATGAGAAGTCTCCTCTATATCAACGCTGTGCGTGGCAGCCCAAGCTAAAGCAACTGCGCTTGCCTTATATAAAAGAAGCCTTGCACTGCTCTGACCAAGAAGCCATAGAAGAATATGCTATTTGGGGCGGTGTGCCTCGCTACTGGGAACTTCGTGCCGACTATAACAGCATGGAAGAGGCGGTGCGCCATCTGCTAGTCAATAACTATGGCACACTGTACGACGAACCAACTCGCTTGCTCCGTGATGAGCGTAGAGATACGGCTACGTCTTTCTCCCTGCTTACTACGGTGGGCAATGGAGTAAATCGTATTTCGGAAATAGCCGGTCGTATGCAGCAGCCTGCTACTAACCTCTCCCAGCCCATCAGCATACTGACCGACTTGGGCTATGTGGAGAAAGATATCCCCTTTGGGGACAACCCAAAGAGCAGCAAGAAAGGACTGTATCGCCTTGGTGACAACTTCCTCTCCTTTTACTACAGGTTTATCAATCCCAATAGATATCTTATCGAGCTAGACCGCCAGGATCTCGTAATGGATATCATCCGTAAGGACTTCAGTACATACGTTGGTCAGAAATGGGAAAAGAATTGTCGCGACTTCGTCACAGGTAATGAAATCGATGGTGTAGTCTATGGCATCGCCTCACGGTGGTGGGGCGGCATACCCAAAGAGAATGGTAGCAACGACTATGAGCATGTGGAGCTTGACCTTGTAGCTGAGTCAATAGACAAGAAGCACATCCTCGTGGCAGAGTGTAAATGGCGAGAGCGTGACGAGGCACAGAGCGTATATGAGCAATTAACAAGCCGTGCCGGCCGCTTACCCTTCGTAAAGAAGGGGCAAAAGGTACACACGATATTGTTCCTCAAAACAGAAACAAAGGCTGACGTCCCCTGTTATTATCCCAAAGACATCATAGCGTCTATGCTTCCATAAGATACCTCCTAAGGCCACTCGTCTATGATTGGGTTTCTGACCCGCGAGGGCGTCGCACTATCAGACGGCAGCGTGGCACCCCTCCCCTATCCCATCACGCCATAGCCTATCTCAGGAGAGGGGGAGCCGAGGGCGTATGTGACTGGTCGCTACTTCAGGTAGGCCTCAGCGAGCGAAACCCAGTAATTGGCTCCGATGGGGAAAATCTCTTGATCCAGAATGTACTTGGGATGATGCACCATTGGGGTATCCCCATTTCCAATCATCAGATAGGAGCCGGGCTTCTCCCGGAGCATAAAGGCAAAGTCCTCGCTGCTCATAAAGGAGGCGGCTGGATTGACCACATTCTCCTCTCCGTAAGTATCTATTGCTACTTGAGTGGCAAAGGCAGTCTCCTCGGGGGTATTGACGAGTACAGCCCCGGGCTGACCCTCCCTGATCTCGTAGGTACAGCCATAGCACTCTGCTTGGGCCTTGGTGATCTCACGGATACGACGTAGCACCAACTCCCGATCCTCGGCAATCATATTGCGTATTGAGAGACGTAGGATGGCACTATTGGCAATCACATTGCCCGCATTTCCAGCGATAAAGGCCCCAATGGTGACGACGGCATTGTGCCAGGGGCTGAGGTTGCGTGAGACGATGGTCTGGAGTGCCATCACGAGCGAAGCCCCTGCCACCACGGGGTCGATACTCAGCTCGGGCATAGAGCCGTGCGAGCCCTTACCGACCAACTCTATCTCCCAATTATCCACGGCCGACATGGTGGCTCCCTCTCGGAAGTAGAGCTTACCCTTCTCGAGACCGGGGATATTGTGCATCGCAAAGACGGCATCCACCGGGTACCGCTCGAATAGCCCATCTGCGATCATGCCGGGGCCTCCCTGCATGGTCTCCTCGGCTGGCTGGAATATAAGTGTCAGGGTGCCACTGAAGCGCCTGGTATCGATCAGGTACTTGGCTGCTCCGAGCAGCATGGCGGTATGCCCATCGTGCCCACAGAGATGCGACTTGCCCTCAATGACGCTTCGGTAGGGGAGCTCATTGACCTCCTCTATGGGGAGTGCGTCAAACTCCGCCCTTATACCGAGGTTCTTGGAGCCGTTGCCCACCTTGAGCGTAGCCACCAATCCAGTGGTACCGATACCCTCCTCCACCTCATAGCCCATGGCACGAAGCTCTGAGGCAATGTACTTCGCGGAGTTGACCTCCTCAAGAGCTACCTCGGGATGCTTATGCAGGTGCTCCTGCCACTCCCTCATCCTTGGAGCGAGGGCCTCTATCTCTTCTCTAACTTTCATATGCTTTTTATACTCAAAACGAAATGGGGGAGTGTACGAAAACGGTGATACAGTTCACGGCAACGGCGAGCAGCACCAGACAGATATCACTTCCTCGGGGGAGGCGTCAGGTGGTATACTCGGCGGGGAGGGTCGGCATGGCGCCTGCCTGAGTGCAGACGTAGGCAGAGACCTCTACAGCCCTCCGGTGCGCCTCCGAGACAGACATTCCCCTTATGATACTCGCCACGAAGGCAGCAGTAAAGGAGTCCCCGGCTCCGACGGTATCCGCCACCTCTACCTCAGGGGTCGCTTGGTAGGAGATATCCCCCGGGGTAAAGATGTGACTGCCATTGACGCCGCAGGTCAGGATCAGCATCCGGAGGTGGTACCGATCGAGCAAGGCCCGGCACTTGCTCCGGAGGTCGGTACCGGGATAGCCGAGCAGCCGGCTGATGACGATCAGTTCTTCATCATTAATCTTCAGCACGTTGCACTTCTTCATCGACTGATCGAGGATCTCCTTGGTAAAAAATCCCTGCCGGAGATTCACGTCGAAGACGATCAGGGTGTCCTTCTCCTTGGGCATCTCATCGATGAAGCGGTTGATGGTCGCGCGAGAGACGCTACTCCTCTGCGCCAGAGAGCCGAAGCAGACAGCGGTGGTCCTCTGTGCGAGAGCTTTAAGGTCGGCCGTAAAGGGGATATTGTCCCACGCGACACCCTCTCGGATGACATACTGAGGGACACCGACCTGATCGATCTCCACCTGTACCGTACCGGTCGGGTAAGGGACGGTGGCGATATGGGTGCAGAGACCTTTGGCGCTGAAGTTATCCAGGATCTCACTGCCCAGAGCGTCCTCACCGACGGCACTGACGACACAGCTTGATAGCCCGAGCTGAGAGACGTGGTAGGCAAAGTTGGCCGGAGCGCCACCAATCTTCTTTCCCTCGGGGAGTACATCCCAAAGGGCCTCGCCAATCCCGACGACCATTTTTTCTTGCTTCATAATAAACTGGCTACTGGGGGTGTTAGATCCGAAGTCTATACGGAGCGGATCTATCGGAAGCGAAAGTCGTCCAGCATCAGAGCGACATCGGATGCACCGCCTAGCTTGATGGCAAGCATCTCCCGCGCGGGATCCGTATTGAGATCGACGGAGGTGAGGTCCAGCGTGACCGTGATCCACTGACCTCGCGTGTCGATGGTCCCCTTGTAGAGATTTCGCGGCTCAGCCCGAAGCACCTTATCATGCGATGACACCTCACCAAGATTGTAGCAGACGTAGCTCTGCTGACCATTGGTGCCGAGGTGATCACCGTAGACATTGACGGAGAGGGAGCGGGCGGAGCTGGCACCCTTGAGCAGAAAAGTGAGCAACCTCGCACCGGAGGGGATAGCACCCTTGAAGGAAAGGAGGTAGTCGTTGCCACTCAGCTGCTTGACGACTGAGAGGACCTGCCCCCGATCGGGATAGGCGTGGTCGCGAGAGAGGATCGCATAGGAGCGGAGACCCTGCTTGCCGAGCGCAGTGCGGAGGTTAGGCTCGCTCTCGCAGTCAGCCCCGGGGAAGAGCAGCCCCTCGGTCGGTTTGACCCCGGGATCCGGGGTGGCGGAGTCCTCTTGCGGGGTGTCACGCTCCCCTACCCTCAGCACCACATCATCGATACGCCAGAGTGCTTCCTGGTAGTCTCTGCTCTTGTAGACGAAGGCAAAGCGTACCTGCTTTTGCCCGTAGACAAAGTCGGGGAGGGGAATCGAATTGGCCACAAAGTCCTCTGACCCCGCCTCGGGGTACTTGGGGATCTCCACCCGCGTCCAGCGCGCCTCCTCGGGGTAGTCGGGCGTGATCTCCTCCGTCGTCACGTAGAGCATCTGCTCCTCAGACGGACGCTTCCCCCTGCTGATGCTGTGGACAAAGGAGAGAGTCGCCCCTGAGATGTCTGTGAAGTCAAGGGCGGGAGACATTAGGAGGATCTTGGTCATCCCTATGCGGCGACCGGTGACGACGGCGCACCCCTCCACGGCCTCAAATCCGATCCCCTTGCCCAAGATTGTGTGGTTAGTCATCTCACCGAGGGAGGAGTCAAAGTGCTCCTCCAGCAGGATAGACCTCTTGGTGGAGGGCTCGGGGTCGATGAAGATATCCCCCTCGATCGTACCGCCCTCCACAAAGGAGCGGATAGAGGCTGAGAGATCGACGGTGTTCGGCTCGGAGGGGGTACGCCTGAGATGCAGGACGATCTCGTAGTACTTGCCACTCTCCGTCTCGGCGACCCCGCTAATGGCGGGCTCACTGAGGAGAATGGACTTGGTCCCCACCTCGATCTGTATCTTATGGGCGGGATCACCGATGGTCTCACCGGGCAGGATGTAGGTGAGGAAGGTATTGCCGATCCGTGACGATGGGAGCGGGTGGACAGCGGTCCCCGGATCGATGATGCCACTCCGCTTCTCCATCACTCCACCGGAGCGGTAGCCCTGCAGTTCCACCCTCGCATCGGAGAGGTCCAGCCCCTCGATCTCGGAGACAAGGCGGACCCGAAGCTGCGAGAGTCGGTGGGAGAAGGAGAGCGCCACCTTCGTCTCTCCTTTAATCCCTTTCCCCTCCCCATAGAGCAGAGGACACTGGTCTCGCAGGTCAAAGGAGACAGATCCCCCACCGCCGTAGCTGTAGGGGTAGTAGGCGTGGAAGGTCTCCCCCTCAGGAGCCATGGAGATACGCCGATCACCGCGAGGGGCAAAGGTGCCGTCCCCATGCGCCGTGACGTAGGGGACATCGGTCTCGCGTGAGGAGAAGATCCCGATCTGATCGCCTGCCTCCCACCGGTCATTGAGGACACGGAGGAGGGGCACCGTGGCGACAAAGTCGGGGTAGATACGCCCATCGGGCTCCTCGATCAGCTCCGCCTGCTTTTGGCACGCGGGGAGGAGTAGGAGGAGGGTCAGGAGCGTGAGGTAGGAGTATTTTTTCATAACCGTGAGAGGACATTAGCGATCTGCTCGCCTATACCAATGGTGTAGCCCTGGTGGAAGTAGACGACACGATTGAAGGTATCGGCAACAATCACCACCGGGTAGTCGAGTGGTAGGGAGCGCTCCAGACCCTCTGCAAGCGCCTTATCCAGTCCCTGGGTATCTACACCCCAGGCAGCCCCCGGAAGGAGGCCGTGAAGCGTCTCAGAGGGCTTCTGTCGCGTGAGCACCACGGTCGGGATGGGCAACTTGCCGGACCGGTCAGCGATGGCACCGAGGTCTCGGAGGATGTGGTCGGACGGCTCGTGGGCATCGCGTGCCAGCACGAGGAGGTAGTAGCCCCGCCCGGTGGTGCTGAGGAGTGAGCGCTCCTCGCCCTCGAGATCCTGATAGAGCGACTCGGAGTCAAAGTTGCCGATCACTGCCAGGGCGCCCTCCTCCCGATCGAAGTCGATCGCCATAGGCTCTCCGCAGCGCATCCTGCGGATGGAGGCGAGGACGGTGCCGTCTGCAAGCCTGCTGCCGGTGAGGAGGAAATTGTCCGGATAGAGGAGCGACTTGCCCTGCAGATCGGTGTAGGGGACCATGTCATCAAAGTAGTAGGTGCTCATCTGTCCGTCAGCAGGATCAAAGTAGCCGACGGTGAAGTGAGACGTGTAGTGGGGCGTGCGAACGGTATTCGTCCCCTGCTCGTAGGTGAGCTGTAGGGGGCAGTCGGCAGCAGCGGACTCCTTCTCCTCCATTAAGAATGGGATCACCCGCTCCCTACCCTCGTCATCGCGGTAGCGGACGACGCTGTTGCCGAAGTCAAACCATGCCGGCACCTTGACCGTGCGGAGCAGTCGGATCAGCAGGACGGTGAGGGAGCGCTGGTTGCCTCGCTGTAAGATCCAGGTGGAGGCGGGCGTCATCGGGAGGTTGAGGGGATTGTACTGCTTGTCGTAGGCGAGCTGTCCCACCCGCTCAAGGATCCGGGTGACCCGCTCCTCTCGGCTGAGCTCCTCACTGCCGAGGATCTGCTCACAGATCAGATCCAGCTCCGGCTGCTGGGGCGCTATCGGCTCGCGGTCTAGGACTCGCGGGCAGTAGATCATCGGCTCCTGCCACTCGGCATCGGTGAGATCGCGGTCGAGCACCTGCTCGAGGGCGGTGATGGAGACGTCGTGGAGATCTTTCTCGGTAAGCGAGGAGAGGAGGAGCAGCGCGTGATGCAGACGACCGCTCTCAGCCGAGTGGCGGAGGAAGCTCTCTACCGTGGCGTGGTAGCCGCGGCTCTTGGGGAAAAGGTCGAGGAGCAGGGTGCGATCCTCACCAGTGGCGCCCAGCCGGTCCGCCAACGAGGCGGCCTGCTCTGCTGTGGGGAAGGTGGAGGTGTACGCCTCACGGACCGCATCCTCCTCGGCGAGCAGGCGGGCATTCTCTGCCGCCTGAGCCTCGGTATAGCGAACCTCCGGCGTCTGCTCCACCGGTGGAGTAAGTCGCAGGTGCTGCTCTGCCGGGATGGTGTCGAGCGGACGGAGGGTCAGCTCGAGGGTGCTGCCACCCTCCTTATTGGTCATCTTCTCCATCGCCACTCGGTCCTTGCCCATAGAGGCAAAGATCACCACATCCCCGAGACCGAGGTTGGTCACCGCTTCCCCTCGAGCATCGGTTGTTCGTGTGACGAGAGGATAGAGCTCTGCGTAGTTGTAGATGCGGTAGGTGACGGTGGCGCCCTCGACCGGCTTACCGGTTTCGTCCAGGACGCGGACGGTCATCGGTGCGGTGCGGATGTAATTGGGCGTCACATTGAGCTCGGTGAAGCAATCGTTCTTGCTCAGCACCTCCTCGTCGCCATCGTAGTCACCGAAGGCGGTGGTGTGGAGCATCATCGCCCGCATCACCGGGGCGTCAAACCAGGCGTTGTCCAACACGGGGGCAGGTTCACTTGCGCCGAGGTAGTGCCACTTACCATCGACCCAAGCCTCGACCCAGGCGTGGTTGTCGTCCGTATGCGCCCAGCGGGGCGTATAGACCTGACGCGCCGGGATGCCGACGGTACGGAGCACAGCGACGACGAAGGTACTCTGCTCGCCGCAGCGCCCGAGGGCATTCCGCAGCGTGGCTATGGGGCTGGAGGTCCGCCCATCGGAGGGCTGGTAGGTGATGTGCTTATGGGCCCAGCGATTGAGCGCCAGCACCGCCTGCTCCATGGTCATGGTATCGACGAGGGCAGACAACTCATCGTAGTAGGTGGTCCGGAAGTCATCCAGCACCTCGTTATTGACCCGCTTGGGGAGGACAAAAGCGCGGAAGAGCGTCCCGGGGACCTTTTTCCCCCACGGCATCTCCTCCCTTGCCCGCAGCGTCACCCGGACATTATCCAGATGGTAGGCAATGCTGTGATCCATCAGGTCCGGCAGACTCATATAGGCGTAGAGGTAGGTCATGGCGTCCCGCTCCTCGGCGGTCACGTCGACGAAGCGGAGAGAGTCGGTCGGAGAGACGATGCCGAGGGTATCGATCTTCGTCTCGAGGGCTTTCTCCGCACGAGTCATCACGTCTGAGGGAAAAAGCGACTCGCTCCGACCCCCGCCACATGAGGTGGCGAAGAGAGTCAGAGCGAGTAGAAGAGTAAGGGGTGTAAGTCTATTCATGGCTAACGGTTTTATTTACAGACCAAAGTTAGCCAGAAAAACTTAACCGTCAGAAGCCGAACTGGAACTGCATCCGGATGTGGTGGTCCATCGGTCCGTGTCCCTCACCCTGCGGAGCGACGAGGCGGTACTCCAGCTGCCAGCGGGAGAGCTTGCCAAACCAATGCTGCACGCCGAGCGTGCTGGTGAGGAGACTGCCGGGACCCATACCGGTCTTGAGGTAGTCGACAGAGGCGACGAAGTCGTATCGCTTGGTCATGTGTGCCACAGCGGTGAGGTAAGCACCCTGACCACTGACCTCGGCATCCTTGCCATACATATACTCACCCGTAAGGGAGACCGGCTTGGTAGTCAGCTGTACGGCGCCGCTGACACGGTGGCGGATATAGGGAGCACCCGCCTCTATGCCCTTGCCGGCCCCCATCGCGTGGAGCTCACCACCGAGGTAAGAGGCATGGAGCGTCAGCATGGAGGTGGGGCGTAGGTAGAGCGCACCGCCATACATCTTGGAGGTGCCGAGGTCGAGGGTGTTCATCCCCTGACCATTCATCACCGCCAGCTTGTAGGAGAGCACCCTACCCCAGAGGTCACCCGACAGCTCGAGACCAATGTCCCGCCCGGAGGTGCCCGAGTAGAGCGGATCCATCCCCACGCCGGCGAAGTAGACCGTCGGCATGGTCCCGCCAAGGCTCAGCGGATTGAGGAAAGGAGCCACCTGGTTCTCCAGCCCGAAGGGCGTCTTCATCTGCCCCACGCGGAGACTCAGCTCTGGGGCAAAGCGGTAGGACATGTGGAGCTCCTTGAGTATCGCGGGGCTATTGAGCTGAAAGAGGACAGCCGCACTCCACCGGTCGGTGATGCGCATCGTCCCCATAAGCTCCGACTTATTGACGCCAAAAGAATTTTTCCCCGGTCCCAAGAGGGCATCGTAGTAGACCTGACCATACCCATGGATCTCGAGACGCTTTCCCTTATTGAAGTGGTGGTGCCCCTGTGCCGATAGGGCCGGCACCAGCGTCAGGAGGAGGAGGAGAAGTGAGAGTAGTACTTTTTTCATAAGATAAAAAAGAAGTGCATTTAGTGACCTGCAGAGCGCCAGCGACAGAAGCGCTCCTCTGCTATATCTGTGAGGATAAATAGAATAAATCCGGTGATGCTCAGGACGACAATGCCGCCGTACATATCGATGTAGTCAAAGCGCATCCACGCATCTGTGATGAAGTACCCCATGCCGCGCTCCGTGCCGTAGGTCTCGGTGACAAAGAGGACCGAGATCGCCGTGCCGATGGCGACACGTAGGGTGGAGAGGATATCCGGCAGCGCAGCCGGCAGGAGGATGTACCGCAGGATACGCCACCGATCGGCACCAAGAGAGCGGGCAATGTGGAAGCTCTCCCGGGGGATATTCGTGAGGCTGTCGCGGACGTTGACGATCACCTGGAAGATCAGGATCAGGACGATCATCGCTACCTTGCCTCCGTCCCCCAGCCCAGCGATCAGCATGACGATAGGCAGGAGGGCGAGCTTGGGGATCGGATAGGCGAGGTAGGTGAGGGCGTTCATCGCCCGTCCGAAGGGGCGATAGCTGTAGATCAGCCAGGCGATGACCAGACCGAGGAGTAGCGCAATGGGGATGCCGAGGAGGATCCGGTAGAGACTCGCCAGGAGGTGCGGTCCCATCTTCCCCGCCAGGAGCGCCGGCAGATGACGGTATACCACCAGAGGCGAGATCAAGGCCCCCTCTCCGATGAGGAGGTAGGCGACGTACCAGATCACGTTGATCAGCAGCGTGCCGACGAGGAAGCGGTAGGTGATGCTGTCCGGTCTCATGACTTGATCTCCTCTGCGAGGCGCTCCGCCGATGCCCCTCTCGTCTCAGAGAGGATGCGTCCCGGCGTGCCACCCATGACGATCACTCGCTCCGCGAGTCCGGTGATCTCCTCGACATTGTGGCTGACGAGGATCGTCGTCAATCCGAGCCTGCGGCGGAAGTGCTGCAGGAGCGCCCTACTCCGCTCTGCCGTCCCGATGTCGAGTGCCGAGAAGGGCTCATCGAGGAGCAGCAGGTCCGGGTCCTGCACCATCGCCCTCGCTAAAGCGACCCGCTGTCGCTGCCCGCCACTCAACTCGCGCGGATAGCGATCGACGAAGGGGGCGATCTCGAGGGTCTCCAGCACCTCATCTAGGTGGGAGAGATTGGGACACTCCTTTCCTCCTAGCGTATGGGGAAGGAGAATATTCTCTCGCACCGTCATCCACGGGAGGAGGGCAAAGCCCTGCGGCACCAGCGCCACAGAGTGGACCTTGGGATCCGGGGGCAGGTCATCGATCAGCACGGTCCCCTCATAGTCAGTGATGATCCCCGAGAGGACGTGGAGGAGCGTAGACTTACCGCACCCCGAGGGGCCGGTAAGCCCGAGGATCTCCCCGTCATCAAGCGTGAGGGAGAGATTCTCTACCGCCACCGTCTCGCCTCGTCGCCCCTTATAGGCGACCGAGAGCCGGTCGATCGTCACCCGACTCATAAGCTCGGTTACTGAGGGAGGTACGAGCCATCGACCAGTCCCTCACCGGTATAGTCCGCCGGGACGAGATCGTGCTCATGGAGCCAGGCGAGTGTCTCCTCCATATCCTTGGCTGAGGGGAGCGCCGCATGACGATAGTCCGGCAGGGTGACCCGGTCAGCCAGTCCCTCGGGGATGCCGGCGTCCTCGACGAGGATCGACTGCCACTCCGAGCGGGGATGAGAGAGGAGGTAGTCAACGCCGAGATTGTACCCCCTGAGGAGGAGCTTCACCGACTCCGCCTTCTCGTCCAGAGCCTCACGCCGCATCATCGTACCGGTGACAGAGATGCCGAGAGCCTTCGTGGAAGAGAGGGAGGCGAAGCCCTTAGACTTCGCGATGGTGATGAAAGGATCGGGGAAGACCGAGCCGTCCAGCTCTCCTCCGACCATCATCTCGAGCCGAAGGGGGATCTTATTTACCTCCGGCTTCTCGACGTCCGTCGGCTCCATGCCTGCGGTGCGGAGCATCAGGTCGGTAGAGTAGTCGATCACGGTATTGCGGGAGACGCCCACCTTCTTTCCTCTCAGATCCTCCATGGTGGTGAGCCCGCCGGTTGCCATCATCTCGAAGTAGCCATCGTGCGCTGTGATGAGTGCGAGAGGCATCCCGGCGGCATGCTGGATCGCGGCACCGGTATAGTCGATGACCGTGCCATCCACCTGAGCGGCACGGAAGGCGGCATCCCGATCGTTGGCGGAGAAAAACTTGACGATCTCCACCTCCAGACCGAGTGAGTCGTAGATCCCCATCTTCTCAGCCACCACGTAGGGCAAGTAGTCCATCGAGGACATCGCACCGATCTTAAGCGGGGGCAGTTGCTTGCTCTCCTTCCGCTGTCCCCCACAGGCGGAGACGGCAAGGGTGAGCAGCAGTGCGACAGTTAGTACTAGTAAAGACTTAGACTTCTTCATAATACGGTATGGCTCATTTAACATATATTCTCAGCGAAGATACCCAAAAGCCCCGAGATAGAAGGCGGGACGCTTTTTGGTACCTTTGTGCTACTTATGAGTGAGCAAGGATTTACATACACGGGGCGGCGCGTCGCCCTCTGCACGCTGGGCTGTAAGCTCAATTTTGCCGAGACCTCATTCCTCGGGCAGGCACTCCTGGAGCGGGGCATGGTCCTCGCCCAGGAGGGCGAACCTGCCGACCTGGTGCTCGTCAATACCTGCTCCGTTACCTCGGTGGCGGATCGGAAGAGTCGCCAGCTGATCCGCCGCGCTCACCGCGACCATCCCGATGCGGTGATCGTCGTCACCGGCTGCTCGGCTCAGCTCCAGCCGCAGCGGTACGCCAAGCTTCCCGGCGTCGATCTGGTGCTGGGAGCAAAGGAGAAGGGCGCACTCCTCCACTACCTCGACCACCTGAGCGCAGTCGATACGGTGGAGGTGTCGCCGTATGAGGAGGCGACCACCTTCGTCCCCAGTGTCTCGTCGGAGGGACGCACGCGTCACTTCCTCAAGGTGCAGGACGGCTGCGATTACTGCTGCTCCTACTGCACGATCCCCTTCGCTCGCGGTCACAGCCGCAGTGGCGAAGTGGCGGACCTCGTTCGCCGAGCCGAGCAGGTGGCAGCGCACGGCGGGCGGGAGATCGTCCTGACGGGGGTCAATGTGGGCGACTTCGGGCGAGACACCGGGAGCTCCTTCCTCCGGCTCTTAGAGGCATTAGACAATGTGGAGGGGATCGACCGCTTTCGCATCTCGAGCATTGAGCCCAATCTCATCACCGACGAGATCATCGACTTCGTCAGGGGTAGCAAGCGCTTTGCCCCACACTTCCACATCCCACTCCAGAGCGGCTCGGATAAGGTGCTGCGGCTGATGCGGCGGCGCTACCGGCGGGAGGTCTTTGCCCACAAGGTGGAGCTGATCCACCGGCTCATGCCGGACGCCTACATCGGCGTCGACGTGATCGTCGGCATGCGGGGCGAGGAGGAGGCGGACTTCGAGGAGAGCGCTGCCTTCATCGCCGGACTGCCGGTCTCCAAGCTCCATGTCTTCCCCTACAGCGAGCGAAAGGGCACCGCAGCGCTGCGGATCACCCCGGTGGTATCGCCTGAGGAGAAGCACCGACGTGCACATCGGCTGATCACCATCAGCGACCACAAGCTGAGCCACTTCACCCGGAGCCAAGTTGGGAGCGAGAGGCGGCTGCTGGTGGAGGAGCCGGAGGAGCAAGAGTGGCTCTATGGCTATACAGAGAATTATCTCCGCGTCCGGATCCCCTATCAGCCGGGGCTCGTGGGCGAGGTGGTCAAGGTCCAGGCAGATCACGTGGTGCAGGGACATCCGGACTTGGTGGAGGGCGTACCGGTATGAGGAAAAAGGTTGCCGTCGTCGTACTCAACTGGAACGGCTCCACGCTGATCCCACACTACCTCCCGACCCTACTCGAGCATACCGATCCGGAGCTGGCAGACGTGATCGAGGCGGACAACGGCAGCACGGACGACTCCCTCGAGATACTGGCGCGGGACTACCCTCGGGCGGTGGCGCTTCCGCTCGGGAGCAACCTTGGCTTCGCCGCCGGGTACAATCGCGCCATCGCTCAGCTGGAGGGGTACGACTACATCTGCCTCCTCAATGACGACGTCCTCGTGACCAAGGGCTGGCTGGAGCCGCTGGTCGCCTTCCTCGACAGCCATCCCGAGGTGGTCTCCGTCCAGCCGACGATCCGCTGGGAGCGTGAGCCTGAGCGGCTGGAGTATGCCGGCGCTCTCGGAGGCTATATGGATCGGCTGGGCTACCCCTTCTGCCGAGGGAGACTCTTCTCCACCCTCGAGGAGGATCGCGGACAGTATGGGCGGGAGCCGATGCCGGTCTTCTGGACCAGCGGTGCCTGTATGCTCTGCCGACGGGAGGCCTACCTCGCCGCCGGAGGACTGGACGAGACCTTTGTCGCTCATCAGGAGGAGATCGACCTCTGCTGGCGGTGGCAGGCTGCCGGGCACGACCTATACGTCATCCCCGAGAGCGTCGTCTACCACTGGGGTGGGAAGTCGCTCAGCGCCGACAACCCACGGAAGACCTTCCTCAACTTCCGAAACAACATCCTGATGCTGCGGAAGAATCTCCCCTCGCGGGTCCTCCGCTCCACGCTGCGGAAGCGGTGGCTGCTCGACCACATCGCCGCTCTCCACTTCCTCCTCTGCGGGCACCTCGGTGATGCCCGGGCCGTGCTGCGTGCCAGGCGGGAGCTGCGGAAGCTCCGCCCCGTGCGCAGTGGCGGCGACCCGGAGCGCGCCTACAGCCGACTTTATCATAGATCCATTCTCCTCGAGTATCACCTCCGAGGACACCATACCTACGACAGACTATCACCATGAGACCGACACTTGCACTTATCATCCTCTTGCTCCTCACCGGCTGCGTCAGCAAGGAGGAGCGCGCCGCCAAGCAGCTCCTTGCGGAGGCGCAGATCGCCTATCAGGACTCCGACTACAGCCACTCTGCTCAGCTCCTCGACTCTCTCCACCGCACCTACAGCGGTGCCGTGGAGACGCGTAAGGTGGCACTCCACCTGCAGCAGCTGGTCCGTACGGCCACGGCAAAGAGAGACTCGATCCGGATGACCTCGCTCGCCGAGGAGGGCGTCGCCCGCCTCGACTCGCTGCAGCGGCTCTTCAAGCTGATCGAGTACCCCCGTATGCCGGATGAGAACATCCTCCGGTACAAGGGCTACGACCCCTCAGCTGCTAATCCTGAGGCAAACTTCCTCGATGCGTATATCAAGGCAGACGGCAAGATCCAGCTCATCGCCGGCACCTCAGCCCCCAAGGCTCAGGGCGTCACCTACCTCAGACTGATGGAGGAGACCGGCGGGACCTATGTCCTCAGCGACACCATCCCCTACGATAAGGCGCTCAACTACCGCTTCCGCACCGGTGGCGTGACCCACGAGCGGCTGACCCTCTCCCTCGAGGCCTCTGAGCGGCTGGGTGCTTTTGTCCACGCCACCCCGGCATCGTCTGCCATCCGGGCCTCCTTCGGTCCTCAGGGGAAGAGCTTTACCCTCGATGCCCGAGCACGCGAGGCGATCAGCGCCACCTACCTCTACTTCCGCACCTACGTAGGGATAAAGAATGCGGAGGGCGAAGTGGAAGCCGCCACCGCCCGAGCCGCCCACTTCGGTGCCAAGGCTCACCTCAGCACCTCGCAGAAGGAATAAGCTAAGACCTTTGCATAATGGTCTTTCGCCGAAAAAGCACCGCTTTTTCGGCAGGGACTTTGCAGAATACCCCAGATGCAAGGAACTGAGAGTGAGAGCGAAGGGAGTGTGCTTACGCACATGACCAAGCACGAATCTCGAAAGTGACGCTGCAGATGGGGTATTATGCAAAGGTCTCAAGCGGTCAATTTTTCTTAGGCATCAGCACCCGGTCGGGGTCGTCCGGCAGGGCATCGAAGGGGGAGGTGTAGACGATGACGGTGCCGGGGACGATGGAGAGCATATCGGCAAGGACTGCTCCCGCTTCGCTCCGAGCGCGGGAGAGATTCTCTGCCGAGGAGACGCGACGTCGCGCTTCCTCGACCGCTCTCAGCCGCATCGCATTCTCCTGCTGCGTCGAGAGCCTTGGACCGATGAGGTTGGTCCCCAAGTCACGGCTCCAGACATCGACTAAGACGAAGCCGCGAGTCTCATCCTCAAGGATCGCCACCTCAGGCTGGGGCAGCCGGACGAAGAGCGTATCCCCGTGCTGCACCGCCGCCAGCTGCTCCACGTCGAAGTAGATCCTCGTCCGATAGTGCCCCACCCCGAAGGCCTCAGTCCGGCCGGTGCGGTAATGGACCGGCACCACCTCCTCGCTCTCCAGCACCGTCACCCGCAGCACATCCGTAATGTCGGTGATGACGGTATCGTAGAGGTGGGAGAGCCGTGTACGCTCCTTTGCCCTCTCTCCCCGCAGGACCAGGACGCCTCCGATGATGAGGAGGGCGATCCCTATGAGGACTATCACGTACAGCCCTTTACTCTGCTTACTCATGGCGGTCAAAAGCTATATGGACCATCTCGTAGCCGCGCGAGTGCAGTAACCCCCGGAAGTAGGCGGTCGCCTGTCGCTCCCCTCGCTGACGCAGCATATCGTAGGTGGCACTGCCCGGGCGTAGCCGAGCAGCAGTCCGCCGGGATGCCTCATCCTGCAGCTCCTTTCGCTCCCCTGAGGTGATGGGCCTCTTTGTGCCAGTCACCCGCTCGTGCAGCACCTCGAGCGTGGGGGAGCGTCCGGCGAGCTTCACCTCCACAGGTGGCAGGGTGAGCCACACCTTCTTCCCCTCCACCCGCACCTTATCGGTACCGAGCTCGCTCAGGTCGATATAGGCGATGGCGGTATGGGTAAAGGAGTAGACCCCGATGCGGTCGCCGGGTCGGAGGAGGTTGTCGACGTAGTCGGCCGCCTCGCTGAGAGATCGGATGCCCTCAATCGTGGTGCCGCTACCGCGGATGATGAAGCTCTCCGTCAGCTCCATCTCCGTCAGCTCAAAGTGCTGGACTGAGCGGACCTCACCGAGGATCGCCTCATCGTCAGGGACGCCCTCACCGCATCCGACAAGGAGGAGGAAAAGAAATAGGAGAAAAGAGAGCCTACTTTTTTTCATCATCACCGGGGAGAGGAAGCTTCTCTCTAAGGGAGCAGACAAAGAAAAGGACCATCGACGTGATCTCGATGATCAGCCACGTGGTGAGCGGGAAGTCGGGGACGTAAAAGGGGTTGAAGATCACCCCGACGCCCAGCATCAGGACCGCAAGGAGACTGATCCGCGGTCTCTCCATCAGGCGCTTGTAGACGTAGTAGAGGGCAATGCCGCAGATCAGCAGGTGCATCAGGTGCATCACCCACGGCAGCCCGCCGTCGGGCATATCCAGCCGGTCGCCCCTCACCCTCAGGAAGAGCGAGATCAGGCAGGCGAGCGACCCGACAGTGTAGAAAAACTTATTATTCATATCTGCCAACAAAGGTACCAACTCCCTACCTACTGACGAAAGTCTCTTTGCTATCAAAATAAAGAGAGATCGCTCATAGGATGATCCACAAGGCGTATGAACCCATCTAATTAGAAAATACACACCTTGATTCTAAGTTATATTAGAAAGTCAACTGACTCAAATTGCCAGTCGGAGATAGCATTATGGTAAAAAGAGTAGACATATTGACGGGAAATTAAGAAGATTAGACCCGCATTTGAGGATCTTTGTTTGACTTCACTTAAATTGTCTATAGATTTGTGAGGTGCCCAAAGGGGCCCATAGCGAGCAACCATAATCACATAGGACATACACCTTAATCTACATTTCATAACATGGTCAAACACTTCTCTACCTTACTAAGGATGGCGACCATCACGATCGCCACCGTACTGGTGTGCAGCTGCTCCCAGCAGATGCAATCACCAACCCCTCCGGAGGATGTGGTCACTGAAGACCCCTACTTCGTCTCAGAGGCAGATGCCCATCAAGTGGCGGAGTCATTCATCCAAAGCACGGGCCTCAGAGCCCTCACAGACTCACGGATCTCACTGCTGCTTGACGACCTGTCCCTCACAGAGAAAAAGGAGACAGATCAGCAACCGGCTTACTACGTCTATGAGCTCGACAAGGGGGGCTTTGTGATCGTCTCCGCCACAAGACTGGCCAGCCCGGTGCTGGGCTTCTCGCTGCAAAACAACTTCAGCAAGGACAATCGCAACATGCGCTCCTTCCTCTCCGTACTCTCCGACCAGATCAGGGAGGCGAGAGTGGCTCTCACCGCTAATGATCCCGAAAAGGACGATCCTCGATACAAGGAGGGCGAAGAGGTCCCCGGTATGGGGCATGTCGTGGTGCCGATGATGCTACGCACCAGATGGAATCAGGATGAGTTCACCGGTGGTCTCCTCCCGCGAGGCTACGCCATCGGCTGTCTCGCCCTTGCGACCGGTCAGGTGATGAAGTTTTGGTCCTACCCCTCTGAGGCCATGGGCTCCTACAGCTACACGGACAAAAATCTCGGTCCGATCCGGCACGACTACAACTACAAGATCCACTGGGATGCGATGCCCAATATCAATAGTGAGCGAAACCCGATGCTGGAGAAGTTCTTCTACGGGCTGGCTATATCGATGAATATGAACTTTGGTCCGGAGAGCGGTGCCGTCATGACAGACGTGCCGAGTGCCCTCGCACGCCACTACGGCTACCCCAAGGATATGTACGTCCAGCAGAGAGGAAACACTCGGGCTGCTGAGTGGATCGTAGGCGTCAAGGGGGAGATCGACAAGGGACGTCCGGTGCTCTATGGTGGTCAGGGAGATGGTGGCGGTCACGCCTTCGTCCTCGATGGATATACCGACCAGGACTTCTTCCACGTCAATTGGGGCTGGGGTGGCATGTCCGACGGATGGTTCCTCATCGATGCACTCAATCCTGACGCCCTCGGCACCGGTGGCGGTACCGGTGGTGGCTTTAGCAAGTATCAGCATATGATGATGAACTTCCAGCCGCCACTCACAGCCACCGGTGACGACACCGATCCGGTCCCCGGGGATGAGGAGGAAGAGGTCGAGGAGATCGTCTACTCCCCCGCCTACGGTCTGTCACAGCTCTACGCCTTCCTCAGCTTCACCCGCTTCAATGGGAGGGAGACCTCGTCCGGTCCCGAGTCGTACACAAGCTTCCCGGATCGTATCATCCCGGCTGATCGGAGCAAGGGTATCACCTACCTGATCAATCCCACCTTTACCGCAGACGTGAAGCCGGCATGGATCAGCATCTGGATGGACATAGATAATGATGGCTACTTCGCAGACTACGAGATCTTGGCTCAGCACGAGAAGGTCTCCGGTCCTGTCGAGGGCGTCATCCAGATCCCCGAGATCATCTCCGATGGATCGCACCGCATCCGCGTCTACCTGTCTCTGGATGGTGCACCCTCAGCACAGAAGAATACGCTCAATGGTGAGGTAGAAGACTACGTCGTCGTCATCAAGTAACCACTAAATCGAATATTATGTTGAAAAAACGCCATACCGTCCTACTGCTGTCACTTATGACACTCTGCGCGCTCCTCTTTGGATGCTGCGAAGAGGAGGACCCGGTCATCCCTGTACAGTCCGTAGAAGTCAATAGCGATGGAGCAGTACATCAGCTGGCCTTAGGTGAGACACTCAAGCTCTCCGTGACCATTACTCCGACCAATGCCACTGCCGATGTCATCACCTGGACCTCCTCCGATCCCACGATCGCCACGGTCAGTGATACCGGTGTCGTCACAGCCCTGAAGCCCGGTGAGGTGACCATTACCGTCACCGTGGGTGGGAAGAGCTCCAGCTTTACGCTCACGATCTATGATCCCAAGGCAGGCTTCATCACACTGGACATCACAGAGAAAAGTCTCCTCGTAGGGGATGAGCTCACCCTCACCCCCACAGTGAGTCCCGAGACCCTGAAGGATAAGACCATCACCTGGACCACATCAGACGACAAGGTGGCATCAGTCAGCGATAAGGGTATCGTCAAGGCACTGGCACCCGGCGAGTGTACGATTACTGCAGCGCTCTCCAATGGTGAGACCGCTACGGCAAAGGTGACGGTGACCAATTCCTTCTCCATCAGCCCGACATCCCTTGAGCTATTTCCGGGGGAGGAGAAGACGATTGCCGTAACCGATCCCAAGGAGAGAAGCCTCACTTGGGAGAGCTCCGACCCCTCCATTGCGACAGTCGATGGTAAGGGGAAGGTGACAGCTGTAGCACCCGGGAAGGTGACCGTAACAGCCTCCACGGACACCGGTGAGAAACTCAGCTGCGAAGTCACCGTCAAGACCCCACCCTTGGCGATCGCAAAGTCCACCATCGAGATGAATGTCGGTGATGCCACGATCCTCAAGACTACTGGTGGCTCCGGTGAGTCCCTCGAGTGGGTCAGCTCCGACCCCGCCGTCGCTACAGTCTCTGCGACCGGCAAGGTGACCGGCAAGGCTGCCGGCAAGGCAACGATTACCGCAACGGACAAGAAGATCAACCAAAGTGTCACCTGCGAGGTGACTATTATTGCTGATAGAGCCGTACGTACCATCGAGGTCACGCCACGAGAGATGAAGATCGAGGTGGGGTATGTCCACTTCTACACGCTGACTGTCCTGCCTAAGAATGCCGACAATGCAGAGCTTGATATCTGGTCGGACAACAAGGAGATAGCCGAGCCCACCACCTATAAGGAGAGACCCTGCATCTGGGGCAAGAAGCCTGGCAACACCACGATCCACTTCGCTACTAAGGACAAGAAGCACGAAGCCACGATCAAGGTGATCGTGACTGCCCCGGCTCTTGAGTCTATAGTGCTCAATCCTGCGAGCGTGACACTGAAGCCCGGTGGCACCAAGCAGCTCTCCGTAGTACTTGATCCTGAGGAGGCACTGATGCCTGTCCTCGTCTGGAAGTCGTCTGATACTGCCATTGTCACCGTCGACGATGCCGGCAAGATCACTGCTGTGAAGAATGGCAAGGCGACGATCACAGCGACAGTCAAGGGGAGTACCCTCTCTGCCTCATGCTCCGTCGTGGTTACGGACGAGACGATCCCGGACATTCCCGGTCATGAGCTCTAATTCCTCTCTCACCGATCAGAATCATCAGATAATACAATGAGATACCACCATATAACATATCTACTACTCCCGCTCCTCTGCCTCCTCTTCGGGTGCAAGCAGGAGGGGATCCGCCCGGAGGACGACACAGCATCGTCTGATCCGAGGACGCTCACCTTCCATGCCACGGTAGACGATGCCGTCACCCGTGCCATGGTCGAGGAGATCGATGGATCGCTTGACCTGAGCGTCAAGTTTACACCCAAGGACAAGATCTTACTCTTCGTCTCACAGGCCGACACGACAATTTTCCTCACCACCAAGCCGACCGATGTCGGTACAGATGGCAAGAAGTGTGTCTTCGAGGCTACCCTTCCCGAGGACATCGATATCACTAAGCCGATGACCATCATCGGTTACTCGGGTCTCCAAGATGCCATTAGATATGGCACAAATCTTCCCTACAGCTTTGTCATGGACAAGGATCAGGTCTACCTGGAGGCAACCCCCATCAACGGCAACGACCTCACGAATATGAGACCACCGGTCTCCTTCTGCCTGAAGGACTGGACGGTCTCCGAGGCTAAGCTGTCCGGTCTTGATGTGACCTTCAGCCACATTGGAGCCTATGAGGTGATCCACGTGACCAATAAGGGGACCAAAGAGACCGTCGCCAATAAAGCAGAGGTCTGCCTGACAGATGTCGCGGCCTCATTCCCTCCTGCGACCCCATGGACCTACGCCTCCGAGTGGGATCGTACGACTAAAAAGAATATGTACCCCTTCCTCAATCTTGCCACAGGTGAGGTCATCATGGCACCCGCCGGATACTCTCCCAAGTCGATCCGCGCAGCCTCTATCCCTGTGGACGGCAAGGGCATCTACGTCAATTGGTTCCTGCCCCGTCCCGGGGCCACCTTCGGCTCCGTGGGTCTCTGCTACAAGAATGGGGTCAGCTACAGGGGAATGGTGAGCACCGCCAGTCTCTCTAACGACCGCCCCATTGAGGTGGGACACGCCTACCATGTCTACGGAGATATACTTGACGATGGGATAGTCCTCAAGACCAAGGGCGGTGACGAGGTGCAGCCCAAGAACCCTCGCATCACCTTCACCACCACCCTCGAGAAGGGATCCAAGATCACCCTCTACACCTACTTCGACTTCCGCGAGCGCGAAAATGCTTTCGTAGACCTCAATGGCAACGGCATCAAGGATTACGGTGAGGGGATAGACAGAGCCATTGGCGAGTACACCAAGACTGTTGATAGCCAGACCATCACCATCTATGGTAAGGCGCAGGCAATCAAGCTCCCCGAGTCCGGCATCACCTCCATGCGCCTCTACGATCAGTCAGACCTGACGCAGCTGGATCTGACTAAGAACGAGATGGATGGTAAGGCTCTCGATCAGATGATGGAGGATCTCCCCGACATCCACCACGTCAAGGCAGACTTCGTCAATCCCAAGACCCTTAGCATTGGGCGCAATCCCGGAGAGGACTCGTGCAACCCCAAGATCGCACTCGACAAGGATTGGATTATTGATATTCCGGTCATCGATGATACTAAGCCCTACATCTACCTCTGGATGGCCAGTAGCACCAGCGATATTTACCTCAATGTCGATGCTGCAGAGGCAGATAGGGAGAACGTCTGGATCGACCTCAATGGCAATGGTATCAAGGATGAGGGCGAGAAGATCACCCGCTTCGGCATGGAGCAGGACAAGATGGTTGCCCTCAGAGCGACTACCTCTAACGTTGTACTCTACGGCAAGGTGACGATGCTCTCCGCACCGGAGAGTGGCATCTTTGCTGTCATCGAGTCCAATCACACGAGCCTCAAGTACGTCGACCTGTCAAGCAATGGTCTTGTGGCATTCTTCCTCAAGGACATGATCAATCTGGAGTACCTCAATGTATCGGATAATAACTTCCAGCTCCAGGCGATACCTTTCCTTGTCGGGTGCTACCCCAAGCTCAAGGTGCTCGATATGAGCAACTCCAATATCTCCGCTGTGACAGGTGGGTTTGGTGAGAATACCGAGCTCGTCTCTCTCAATGCCAATGGCTGCAACCTTGGCAAGATAGACCTCACAGCCAATACTAAGCTCCAGACGCTCCTGCTCTCAGGCAATGGACTCGAGGAGCTCAGCATTGGTCATCTCAAGGATCTGAGGTACCTCGAGGTGATCGGCAATAATATGAAGAGCCCCGCTCTCACGCAGGTCATCTCCGATCTCTGCACCGTACCCGGTAATGTACCCGGTCGACTCTTCGTGGGTGGAAACCCCGGATCCTCCGGCATCGATATATCCCCGGCGATGAAGAAAAATTGGCAGGTGGATATCGATCACCTCAAGGGAGACAACTACATCTTCCGCCCCGGATTTAAGGGAGAGAAGTGGTAACGCATAGATCATACCATCCACAGACACCTTTTATGATTATGAAACATACTAGCCTTACACTCTCGCTCCTCTCACTGCTTGTCCTACTGGGCATGGCAGCCTGCACGGCAGACACCGTCGGGACTCCGGAGACACCTGACCCCGTACAGGGCGACCGCACCTTTACCCTTCACGTCTCTAATCCCACCAAGTCGGGCTTGAGAGCCATCGTGAAGGATCTCAACTCCGACGACATCATCCTCAAGTGGGATAAGGATGCATTCGCAATCCATCTCATATACAGTCAGGAGGGAATGCTTATCGATGGCGGGCGTATCGCCCCGTCGCTGGTCACGATAGACGGCTTAGAGGCGCTGATGGACTTTACACTGCCTCAGTCCGTTGACATCAAAAAGCCCTTTGACCTCTACGCAGTCATCGGACAGGGTGTCAAGATCCGGGACGGCAAGATCCTCACACGCGTCGATGCTCATACGATGTATGCCCTGACCGAGACCTCATCCAATAAGGATGATCTCGCACCTATGTATGCTGTGATCAAGGGCATCACGCTCAAGGATCGAGAGCTGGAGGCGGAGTTTATCCACCTCGGGACGATGGCCTCTGTTGTCATCAAGAATAGCTCTGACAAGCCCTTCAGCATCTCCGGTCTCGCCATGCTCCCCAAGGATGAGACAAAGGCCTTCTACCTGCCCGGCTCGCTCCCCTTTGCCGGAAATGCCGACCTCCCCTATCTCGACATCCTTGATCAGGAGGCTAAGCCGGTGATGATCCGTACAGAGGTCACCTATCCGGTCTACGACATAGCCCCCGGTGAGATCTCCTATGGCGGATTCTGGTTCCGTCCCACGGGAGAGGAGTGTCCTGAGACGGTACTGGCAGCTTACGACAAGACTACCCGCAAAGCGATCCTCAGCAAGCAGTCCAAGCCCGCCAGGGCAGCACTGGAGATAGGCAAGGCCTATGCCCTCTATGCCGAGTGGGATGGTACCGAGCTGAAGCTCCTCGATGAGGAGCCGGAGAATCCTCTACCCGCAGATCAGCCCTACATCGAGCTCACCACCACCAAGGCGGTAGGCGACACGATTAAGCTCAATATTGATGCGCCTATGAGTGAGCGGATCAATGTGTGGGTGGACCTCAATAACGATGGCAAGCGGGAGCGCGGAGAGTATGTCACCACATTCACCGATGAAAAACGCGGATCGGTAATCCCCTTCAAGCTGGGGTCTCAGACGATACGCATCTACGGAGAGGTGACAGCTCTGACTGCTTCTAAGCAGGACATCACAGCCATCGATGCCTCCAATCATCCCGGACTCGAGTCGCTGACGATCGATGAAAATCCGATCACCACACTTGATGTGGGCGACAATAAGTCTCTCCAGTACTTGAGTGCCTACGACTGCGAGATAGAGACCGTCCGACTGCCTATCTCCATTGAGCTCCAGGAGATCTACCTCGCCGGGAATAAGCTCAAGAGACTGATGATCTTTGCCCCGGGTATGTATGGATTTGACGTGAGCGACAATCCCGACCTCTCCAGTCTCCAGTTGGCAGCCCGCAACTACCCAATGCTGATGGTTGCCAGCTTCAGTGGGTGTAAGCTCGACAAGGATATGATCGAGGGCGTCTACAATAAGTTTGCCGCGGAGCAAGCGGTACCGAAGTACTACGACTGGATGTATACCGTCCAATCATATGACAACCCCGGCTCCAAGGATGCGGACTTTATGATCGCTGTCAATAAGGGCTGGACCGTCTACCAGACGAGTAAGGACACGCCTGATGGCAAGGAGTGATCTAAATCCTCTGAGCTAATCCTCCTCCCGGAGGTCAGCCGATAGATCCCTTCATAGAGGAGGGGGCAGAGTAATGACAGACTCTGCCCCCTCCTCTTTTTTTTGGTATTACTACCACGCTTCCCCATACGAGGGCATCGCGACATCCTTCCTGAGGGGGGGGTATCCACTGGCTGAGAGTCATAGGGCTCCCCCTTCATCTGCGCACAGTAATCCGGTCTGCAGCCCCTACCAGTCGTAAGGAGTGCCACATAAGGTGATGCGCAGGGGTGACGCATATGAGTGGCACATAAGCCACTCAACTCACTGTGAAGAGTGGGAACGATGCACCCCTTGCGGGTGCCCGCTTCCTAGCCACCGGTCGAGGGGCGTAGCCCCGAAGACCCGTGGACCGGGCATTGCAAGCGATCCCACGACCCCGCAAGGGTGTCGCACAATCAAGCCTCGCCCCTGCGGGATCGGCAGGCGGGAGCATCTCGGCGAGGGGTGAAAATGCCCGAAAATCCCAAAATTGTAAGGTAGAGATGACACGTTGTACAATCAATTCAAAAAACCTTTGTATATTTGCACACAGAGGTACATGTTTTCCCTCGATTTTTTCGGTTTCTGCGGTTTTTTTGGTCGTAAAGGACTCACATACAGATCTTCAAAGATTTGACCCTCGCAGACCATATTCCATTAAAACAAGGATTAAGACTCGATTCCGGCACTTGTCTTTGCCTGCAAAGCCTTATACCTCGCAGACCATATTCCATTAAAACAAGGATTAAGACGGATAATGTCTCATAATAAGCTTACTCATAATTGCGATCTCGCAGACCATATTCCATTAAAACAAGGATTAAGACGCTCTCCATGAGCGGGATAAGGTTTCGCTGTTTTTTACTCGCAGACCATATTCCATTAAAACAAGGATTAAGACCTTGTCCTTTACCACGATATACGTGGATCGGTCTCTCGCAGACCATATTCCATTAAAACAAGGATTAAGACCCACGAGGGTGGCTTTCTGTATCGGTTTCATAGGTCTCGCAGACCATATTCCATTAAAACAAGGTTTAAGACTGTGAGACGATAAGCGGGCTAACCGGTAGGGGAGACCCCGAAGGGGTCCGTTTTCCATAGCCCGGTGGTCGAGGCACGAAGTGCCGATGACCCCAGGTTACTTGCGATATGCCTTATATATACGACCCCGATAGGGTGTCGGTCCCTCTATGAGCTCGCCATTACGAGCGACGCCCTGGCGGGGTCGTGGGGAGGGCTCTGCTCGGTGACCCGCAAGGAGTCGAGGGGGTAGGGCGGGTCTGGGTACATCGGTCACCGCTTCGCAGATGACCGATGCCTATGGAGCGAGCACCCTCCGGGTGCCTCACGGTTCGTCCGACTTGTCCGACCCGTCCGACCCGTCCGATAAGAGGTCACCACAGAGAGGGACGTCCTTTTTAGCTATAGCATGGCCCCCGCCTGACCAAGCTGCAGAGAGGCTGTGAATTGCAATTTTGATTACCTTTGTCGTGGGGTGGAGGTCTTATCATCAGCACCAAGAGTAGCAAGAGACATCATGGGTATCAAGAAAGTGTACAACAGCAGGCAAGGTCAGTGGCTCAGGAAGCTCCTCGGCATCAGCAAGGGAGAGGTACTGCCTACCCCCCACGAGCTGCGCATCGTACGCGTGACGAGCAAGAGTATGCTGCGCGACTTTGTCGAGTATCCTGTGAGTCTCTACAAGGGGAGTCCCTACTACTGCCCACCGCTCATCGACGGCGACATGGACACCCTCACCAAGGGCAAAAACCCAACCCTTGAGCACTGCGACTACGTCTGCTACCTCGCCTACCGCGGTGACCGCATCGTGGGGCGCATCGCCGGGATGATCAATCACAACTGCAACGAGCGGTGGCACCAAAATCGTGCCCGCTTTGGCTTCTTTGACTTCGAGGACGATGAGGAGGTGGTCGATGCCCTGATGGATGCGGTAAGGAAGTGGGCCAATGACTACGCCTGCGATGAGCTGGTGGGGCCACTGGGCTTCACCGACATGGACCGCGAGGGGATGCTGATCGAGGGCTTCAGCCAGGTCGCCACCTTCATCGAGAATTACAATTACCCCTACTACCCCAAGCACATGGATCGTATGGGGTTTGAGAAAGATGTCGACTGGCTCGGCTTCCGGATCATCCCGCCGCACACCGTCCCGGAGCGGTACCGCAAGGGGGCCGATCTCGTCCGGCGGAGATACAATCTTGAGGCCTTCATCGTACACGATCGCAAGCGCCTCGTGGAGGAGTATGCAGATGACATCTTCGACCTCTTCAATCGCACCTACAGCAACCTCTATGGTGCCAGCGTGCTCACCAAGGCAGAGACGCAGCAGCTCATCGACACCTTCCTCCCGCTGATCAACACCGACCTCATCGGGCTCGTGCGTCAGGTCTCGGATGGGAAGCTCGTCGGCTTCGGGGTCGCCATGCCCTCGATCACCAAGGCACTGCAGCGCTCGCAGGGCAAGCTTTGGCCCTTTGGCTTCATCCCGATCATGAAGGCGCTCAAGAGCCGCAAGGCGGAGGTGATGGACCTGATGCTCATCGCCGTCGACCCGGAGTATCAGGGCAAGGGACTCATTGCGCTCCTCTTTGATCTCATGATCCCGGTCGTACAGCAGTATGGCGTCCGCTTCCTCGAGTCCAATCTAGAGCTGGAACACAATGTCCACGTGCAGGTGCAGTGGAATTTCTTCCGCAAGATCCACCACAAGACCCACCGCTGCTACGTCACTCCACTGACAGAGAGGGGCGAGGAGCTCGCCAAGAGACGGCGCGCGAAGAGGGCAAAGGAGGAGGCGCAGAGAGACGAGGATCAGCCCAATAGACTGCTGATGCCCCGCACCTCCGTGGAGGAAATGAAGAAATACGAAGGAGAGAATAGGTAAATGACCGACGCAGAAGAGAAGACCGTCCTGCCTACCACACCCGACCCCCTCTACCAGGAGGATAAGATCGTCACCCTCGACCCGATGGAGCACATCCGGCTCCGTCCCGGTATGTACATCGGCAAGCTGGGCGATGGCACAGCTCCCGACGACGGCATCTACGTCCTCCTCAAGGAGGTGATCGACAACTCCATCGACGAGTACACGATGGGGTACGGCAAGCACATCTACATCACGATCGACGAGGAGGAGCATCGCCACGTCACCGTCCGCGACCACGGGCGAGGCATCCCCCAGGGCTCTCTCGCCAAGGCCGTAGGCACGATGAATACCGGTGCCAAATACGACAACGAGGTCTTCAAGAAGTCTGTCGGGCTCAATGGCGTCGGGCTCAAGGCGGTCAATGCCCTCTCCACCCGCATGGCGGTCTCCTCTTACCGCGACGGTACGGTGAAGACGGTCGTCTTCGAGAGGGGGAAGCTCGTCGAGGAGGGCGACATACTGCCCGCCCCCGGCGAGCACGACGGCACCTTCGTCGACTACTACGCCGATCCGGACATCTTCCGCAACTACCGCTACCAGCAGGAGTACGTCCACAGCATGATCCGGATGTA
Organism: Porphyromonas sp. C0041D3; assembly: GCF_056590575.1. Classification (NCBI taxonomy): domain Bacteria; kingdom Pseudomonadati; phylum Bacteroidota; class Bacteroidia; order Bacteroidales; family Porphyromonadaceae; genus Porphyromonas; species Porphyromonas sp. C0041D3. The sequence continues at coordinate 7,919 of NZ_JBWPWJ010000013.1, read as the reverse complement.
CACCTACCTGCAGCCGGGGCTGACGATCCACCTCAATGGCACCCGCTTCATCTCCCGCAATGGTCTCCTCGACCTCCTCGAGGACAATATGACCTCCACCCCGCTCTACCCCATCATCCATCTGCAGGGCGACGACATCGAGGTGGCGATCACGCACTCCACCCAGTACGGCGAGGAGTACTACTCCTTTGTCAACGGGCAGAATACCCTCCACGGCGGGACCCACCTCTCCGCCTTCAAGGAGGCGATCGGCAAGACGGTGAAGGAGTTTTTCGACAAGAGCTACGACTACAACGACATCCGCTCCGGCATCACCGCCGCCATCAGCATCCGGATCCAGGAGCCGGTATTCGAGTCGCAGACCAAGACCAAGCTCGGCAGTCGCGAGATCTCCGAGGGCGGCATCTCGATCCAGAAGTTTGTCATCGACTTCGTCAAGCTCCAGCTCGACAACTACCTCCACAAGCACCCCGACACCGCCGAGATCCTGCAGAAGAAGGTGGTCGACAACGAGCGGGAGCGGAAGGCCCTCCAGGGCATCTCCAAGAAAGCCAAGGAGCGTGTCAAGAAAGCCTCCCTCTACAATAAGAAGCTCCGCGACTGCACCGTCCACTTCAATGACCCCAAGGCTAAGGACCCGGAGCGCACCGAGATCTTCATCACCGAGGGACTCTCCGCCAGCGGCAGCATCACCCAGAGCCGCGATCCCGAGTACCAGGCGGTCTTCTCCCTCCGTGGCAAGCCACTCAACTCGTACGGCCTCTCCAAGAAAGTGGTGTACGAGAATGAGGAATTCAACCTCCTCCAGGCCGCCCTCAATATCGAGGACGGGCTCGAGGACCTCCGCTACAATCGCGTTATCGTCGCCACCGATGCCGATGTGGACGGGATGCACATACGCCTGCTGATCATCACCTTCTTCCTCCAGTTCTTCCCCGAGCTGATCCGAGAGAATCACGTCTTCATCCTCCAGACGCCCCTCTTCCGCGTGCGAGACCGGCAGGGCAAGGAGATCATCTACTGCTACGATGAGCGGGAGCGCAATGAGGCGATGAAGAAGATCGGCAAGAGCGCCTCCGTCACCCGATTTAAGGGTCTCGGAGAGATCAAGCCGGAGGAGTTTGGCAACTTCATCGGCGAGAATATGCGGCTCGACCCCGTGGTGATGAAGAAGGAGGACAACGTCCCCGAGCTGCTAAAGTTCTACATGGGCACCAATAGCCGCGAGCGGCAGGACTTCATCGTAGACAACCTTGAGACCGATGACATCTAATGAGTAAGCCCCTCATCGGCGTCTTCGCCGGCTCCTTCGATCCCTTCACGATAGGGCACGACGACCTCGTCCGCCGCGCCCTTGGCGTCGTCGATGAGCTGCACATCCTCGTGGGGGTCAATGTCGGCAAGCAGTACGACACGGCACCCGATGTGCGGGTGCAGCAGATCGCCGAGCTCTATCGCGACGAGCCGCGCATCACCGTCACCTCCTCCGAGGGGCTCACAGCCCACTACGCTCGGCGGGTGGGTGCTACGATACTCATCCGCGGCATCCGCTCCGTGAGAGATATGGAGGCAGAGCGAGAGATGGCGGAGACCAACCTCAGCCACTTCGGCCTCGACACCTTCTTCTTCTTCACCCGCCCCGAGCTTGCCGCCATCTCCTCCCACCTCGTCCGGGAGCTCGCCCACTTCGGCGAGGACGTCACCCCCTACCTCCCCAAGAAGCTCTCACATCCCGAGGAGCGGTGACCGCATCACGGCGAGGAGGCTATTTCTCACAAGTAGGTAGGGAGTCAGGAGTCGCATCAGCACCCCGGTACTCGCTCCATAGGCATCGGTCATTCGCGGAGGAGATGGACGCGCTTGAGCATTATAGATAAGCAAAACGCACCTCTTTGTGGTGACCTCTTATCGGACAAGTCGGACGAGTAGGACGTGTCGGACGAACCGCAACGCACCCCGACAGGGGTGCTCGCTCCATGAGAATGTTGCACGAAGTGCCATTCTCGCACATTTGTTTCAAATGTGCTGAGACTTTGCACGAAGGATGAGATGCAAGGCGCTGAGGATGAGACCGAAGGGAGCGTACTCACGTACGTGACCGAGGTCGAATTCCGAAAGCAACGCAGCAGATCGCCTTCGTGCAATAGTCTCTCCATAGGCATCGGTCATCCGCGAAGCGGTGACCGATGTGCAGCGACCCGCCCTTACCCCCTCGACCCCTTGCGGGTCGCCGAGCAAAGCCCCCCTGCGACCCCGCAAGGGTGTCGCACTCCCTCGGGTAGGCTGACGGGGCGTCACCCTAGGAGGGGCGTATATCTTATATGCGTCTCGTCTCCTAATACCGGTATTAGATCAAGCCCCTATCCATCGGGCATTGGCCCCCCGGGAAAGGACACCCGGAGGAGCTGATCAGTCTGTAGTCACTATGTCGTGCAGGGTTTTATAGTCCTTCACCACGCCAAATCTCAGGGTGCTGTCTGAGATGGAGGCAAAGTGCCGGCTCGCACACTCAATCTTGGCACGCTCCACCTCCCTCAGCTGCGTCACCGCCTGCGAGCCCTTTGTCTCCGCTACGAAGTAGATGTGCTTCACCGCTCCCTCGCGGAATACCACAGCCCAGTCCGGATTATACTTACCCACCGGCGTATTGATATAGAAGCCACGGGGCAACTTCGTATAGACCTCCACCTCCTTCTGCCGCTCCAGCTCCTCGGCAAAGTTCTTCTCCACCCCCTGGCTGTCCACCACCACCAGGTTATAGAGCGACTTCTCACTCGCAATAGCATCGATACCGAGCCGGCCCCTCAGCTCCTGCTCCGTAAAGATACTCGCCTCGTGCCGCTGCTCCATCTTGTGGTAGGCGATATGCTCGATCACCGCCACCGCCTTCTGCTCATTGATCAGGTTTCCCGCACGGATGATGAATTCCTCCGGATTCTGATGATACATGGCAAAGGTCTCCGGCTTCACCTTCCATAGGATCTCCGCAATCGTACTCCGCTTCAGCCCCGTAAGCTGCACCAGCTCCCCCAGCAGGTCATACTTCACGCCGGGTGCCACCGCCTCATCAAGGCCGATATTCTGCGTCTCACTTACCGTCATTGAGCGTCCCGCCTTCAGCTGCTCACGTGATTGGATATTCTCCAGCGAGCCGGAGGTGAGTGCCACGCGGATCTGTGTCACGTGTAGCGACTGGTCCAGACTCTTAAACGACTGTTCTATCAGACACTCTGTCTCAAAGTCCACCTCATAGTAGGTCTTGCTATTGATCCGCTTCCACAGCTCCTGAAACTCCTTTCTCTTAAAGAAATCCCCTCTAAACCTTGCCACCGTCTTACCACGCCCATCGCTAACCTTTATGGCTGCCGGATCAAAGACCTTATCCAGCACCTGCATGATAGCCGCTTCACACCCCTTCCACTCATCCAGCATGAGGGCGCCTTGCTCCTTATCCTGAAAGTACTTAGGCGTCAGTCTCTGCTTCTTCACATAGCCACCGGTGATCAGCTCCTCCATAATACTCGCTGCCTCACCCGGCGTGACCACCCTACTCACCCCATCGGCACGCTCCATCTGCCTGCCGGTAAATAGGTCACTCGTCACCAGCATAGCCCGCGAAGTGATACTCTCCGCCAGCTCCCTCTGCAGTGCTTCTGAGAAGTGCCTGTAGCTCTCACTCGCCACCACCGTGAGGATATTGGTATCATACACCCCATCCCCCAGCAGGTCGCTATCCTGCCGCTCCCCCTGCTGATTCACACAGAGACGCATCCCGCGCCCCACCTCCTGCCGCTTTTTCACCTCGCTATCACTCTGCTTCAGCGTACAGATCTGGAATACATTCGGGTTATCCCACCCCTCCTTCAGTGCCGAGTGGGAGAAGATAAAGCGCGTCGGCTCCTCCAGCGAGAGGAGTCGCTCCTTATCCCGCATGATCAATTGATAGGCATCCGGGTCATTTGCCTCCGTCTCCCCCCGCTTCACCTTGGAGTCAATCAGCTTCCCCTTCTTATCCCTTGAGAAATAGCCGGCGTGCGTCGCCTCCGGATCTATTCCCTTGAGATAAGCCCGATATCCCTCGTCCAGGTCAGCACTATCCAGCAGCTCCTTCGTCGCTGCTCGATACTCCTCCTCAAAGATCTCCGCCCAGCGGCCCTTCTCCGTCTCCCCGCCGGCCTCATAGAGGCGGTACTTCTCCACCGCATCGATGAAGAAGAGGCTCAGCACCTTGATCCCCTGTCGGTAGAGACTCTGCTCCCGCTCCAGGTGCTTCTCGATCGTCGTCCTGATCTGGATCCTCCGGATCGCCTCCTCCGTGATGTTGCCGATCGCCTGTCCCTCATACACCTCCTGACCGCTGCTCAGGCGGATACAGCCCCTCGCCCCATCGATAAGCTCGATGATGAAGCCATCCCGGTACCCCTCGAGCTCTCCACTCTCCCGGTAGAGGTCAAATCCCTCACCCACCAAGCGTGTCGCGGTCCGCAGCCCCGTCCTGCTCGTCGCATCGTAGGAGATACGGGCACTCGGGGCAGCCCCCTTTTTCTTCGCCAGCACGATCGCATCCAGATAGAGATAGCCACTCGTCCCCGTCGTCCCCACCTGCTCCACACCGATCACCTCGATCTTCTTCACCAGTCGTCTATTAAAGGCATCGATCGCATCGAGTCGATAGACCTGATTGTAGGTATCCCCCTTACGGTGCGTCGCACTATAGAGGAGGGCAAAGAGCGGGTGGAAGCTCTTAAGCCCCTCGCGCGTCTTATTTTTCCTATTCACCCCCAGCACACTCTGCGGCTCATCGATGATCAAGATCGGGCGTGTCGCCGCAATCACATCGATCGGACGGCGGTACCCAAAGGCCTCCAGTGCCATCCTGATCCGTCGCGCATCCTTCCCTGTGGCATTAAAGGCCTGGGTATTGATCACCATCACCTGGATCTTGGCATCCGAGGCAAATTGATCAATCGCCGTCAGGTTGGCGCTGTCGTAGACAAAGTACTGCATCCGCTCCCCATACTGCTCCGCAAAGTGATCCGCCGTCGAGGCGAGGCTCTTCAGCACACCCTCACGTATCGCCACACTCGGCACCACGACGATAAACTTCGTCCAGCCGTAGTGCTTATTCAGCTCATACATCGTCTTGATATAGGTATATGTCTTGCCCGTACCGGTCTCCATCTCGATGCTGAGTGCCAGCATACCGCTGTCGTCTCGCTGTAGCTTATCGATCGGCTCCAGATCTTGCCGCAGCTGCACCTCCCGCACATTACTCATCAGTGCTTCGTCACGCAGCTGGATAGCTCCATTTCGAAACCCCTCGATCTCCAGAGACAGCCTCTGCGGTATCATCCCACCTAAGACACGCTGCCGACCGATATCCGTACGGTAGGCAAATCCCTCCTGCAGGGGCTGCCCCCTAAAGACATCCACCACCGCCTGAGCCGCTTCCCCCTGAAATCTCTGATGCTTGTACTGTATCTTCATCGCCTATCCCCTCCCGCTCAGATCACACGAATGTTGCGGTACGACTCCTCCTCACTCCAGCTGCACAGCTGCTTAAATTGCTCATATACATTGAGCTTATCGGCATCTGTCGCAAAGCTCGACTCACGGAAGATCAGCCGCTGCGGTGAGAGCCCGGCAATGTACCGGATCGTCTCCAGCGGGATCTCCTCCTCAAAGCAGGCGACCAGCGCTCCATCATTGACGACGAAGAGCTCCTTGCCGGCTACCTCCTCACGTCTGATCGGCAGACTCAGCTCCACACCCCAGTCCACCATACAGCCAAAGAGCAGGTCCAGCGGGGTGCGATCCCGCTTCACGCTATCCACCTGGCTGAAGAGGCTTGCTTGACTCACCTTCCCCGGCTCAAAGTAGACCTCCTCCATATTGGACGAGTCGAGCCGAAGCACACGGAAGCCTATGTCCAGGTCATCGCCCAGCAGCCCCAGCTCCTCCTTGATCTGACGGCCGGCCCGACGGATCCGCTCCTTCCCGATCTCACAGATGGTATCATAGCCCGCCTTGCGTGCCTCACTCCCCTCCGGAGTCTTCTCCGGCAGCTGCACCATGATGTACTTACGCTTACCGCCATCCTCCGCATTCAGCTGCATCACCGCATGCGCCGTCGTCGCCGACCCGCTAAAGAAGTCAAGGATAAGGGAGTCTTTATCGGAACCTATTTGACAAAAGTCATAAAGCAGCTGTAGTGGCTTAGGATTGCTAAAAAGACGTTCAGCTTGTAATATATCTTCTAATTCTCGAGTGCCATTTCCACTTGAATACTCAGGCTTATAGAATAAAGTTTTGGGTTTTCTACTAGGTAGCTCACCTATTTCAGGGCGTTGTTTCTTATAGAGAGTAATACCTCGTTTGGTTCTGCTTACTATTATTTCTTCTGCGTCATTGCGGATTCTATCACTCCCCCAACGCCATCTTGCCTCGCGTCCTTTGACGCGAGGCAAGATGGCATCTCCAACACCAGCTTTTTCCTGTTGATCGATATATGAATACAAATATTCATCGTTGAATGTTTTTGTGTTAGAGTCATAGAACTTGTCTAATTCCTCTTTTGGTGGAATAATAAGTTTGTCTTGAGCGGTTACAAAGATGGGGTACCAAAGTCGAGGGCGATGCTCTCTAGGTGAGTTGGTTCCAGTACTGACCAATCCAGCCCCTCTTTTATAATAACCAACATTATCAACTTCCCAGTCAAAATCAACCGTTTCTTCGTCTATCGACAGTCCATTGAGAATAACTTGATCGTATCTCTTCGCATATACAAGTGTGTACTCATGTGTTCCTGCAAATCCGAACTGATCTTGATTGCCCTTGAGGTTCATAATCGTAGGAAGTTCTCCTACGAAGTTGGAGGGACCGAAAACCTCATCGCATATTTTGCGGAGGTTGTGGACTTCGTTGTCGTCTATGGAGATGAAGATGACGCCATCACTGGAGAGTAGGGTGCGGGCGACGAGTAGTCGGCTGTAGATCATGGAGCACCAGTCGGAGTGGTAGCGGGGGTTGGAGTCGAGGTTGCGGCGTAGGCGGTTGCCCTCCTCATCGAGGTTGCCCATCGCCTCGTCCTGCTCCTCACGACTCACGGAGAAGTCGTCATTGTAGACAAAGTCGTTTCCGGTATTGTAGGGCGGATCGATGTAGATCATCTTCACCTTACCGATGTAGGCGGTCTGGAGGAGCTTCAGTACCGCTAGGTTGTCGCCCTCGATATAGAGGTTTTGGGTGCTCTCCCACGCCACACTCTCCTCCTCCACTGGGCGGAGAGTCTGGCGGGTAGGCTTTGCCGCCTCCCGCTTCGCATCCTGCTTGCCGACCCAGTAGAAGCCATAGCGCTCCTCATCAGCATCGGCGATCGCATTGCCCAGCATCTCGCGAAGGTGGTCAAAGTCCACCTTATAGGTAAGCTTATCGCCCTCCCCTCGTACCTCCGTAAAGGCAGAGGGGACCAACTGCCTGAGTGCCTCCAGCGTAAAGTCACTCGGCGCTGCCGAGGTGAGCCCAAGTCTCTTAAATTCCATAAGCTGTTGTATTGATTTGTTCTCCTCAAATCTACCTTTTTCCCGCCACCTCGCCAATTTGCCTGCCCCCTCTCCCAGGGGTGACGCATTTGATCCTTACAGCTATGGAGCGGGCACCCACAAGGGGTGTATCGTTCCCCGCTTCGCGGATGACCGATGCCTATGGAGCGAGCACCCTTCGGGGGCCTCACGGATGAGCCCCCGCCTGTATGCGATTACCCTAAAGCTCAAGCGCATCACGCCTTGGCTGGGGCATAATCAGCGGTGGAAAATACCCAAAAATCCCAAAATTGTAAGGTAGGGCTAATTCGCATTTTGATGTGCTGGGAGGGGGAGGAAAATAGAGATTACCTTTGTTGAGGAGAGGGATTCAGGAGA
>NZ_JBWPWJ010000012.1:0-42582 GCF_056590575.1 Porphyromonas sp. C0041D3 | reverse complement strand
GCCTCACCTGAGGGCAAGGCGCAGTATAATAAGGCACTCTCCGAGCGCCGTGCGAAGTCCTTTGCCGACTACCTCAGTCGCACCCACGGCATCAAGCGGACTGACATGACCATCGCCGGACGTGGTGAGGACTGGGCAGGCGTGGAGAAGCTCGTCCGTGAGTCCGACCTCAGCTATAAGGCTGACCTGCAGCAGATCATCGACAACTATGGCGGTGACGCCCGCGACCCGAAGGTGCGCGCCCTCAATGGCGGTGCCCCCTTCCGCGAGCTGGTGTCTGACGCCGGTCTCTATGCCAAGGTGCGTCGCACGGACTATGCCTTTGCCTACACCGTCCGGGGATTCAACCTCGAGGAGGCACGGGAGCGGATCAAGACCGCACCGAAGCTCCTCAGCCTTAACGAGATGTACCTCGTAGCCAATAGTTATCCGGTCGGCAGTGAGGACTTCAAGGAGGTCTTCGCCATTGCCGAGAAGTACTTCCCCAATGAGCCCGCTGCGCTGACCAACGCTGCCGCTGCTGAGCTCGTGAGCGGGAATGCCGCAGCCGCCCTCACCCGACTGAGTCAGGTCAAGGCTCCAACAGCCGAGACGCTCAACAACCGCGGTATCGCCCTTGCCCTCACCGGCAAGTACGATGAGGCGGAGAAGTGCTTCAGCGAGGCCATCGCCAAGGGCGACAAGCGTGCCGCCGACAACCTCGCCGAGCTCCGCAAGCTCCTCGAGAGCCTCTGATAGGGACTTATCTACCGGGCACAGCGGTGCCCGGTAGACTACTTGACATATATTAGGACTTCACATCGCACTGTCCGACTCGTCCGATAATAAGCGCCGTCCGATACGACTGAAATTACATTACTATATTACTAACAACAGTTTCTTTTTCACTAACTCAAAACAATTATGAGAAAAGTAACAACTACCGTTGCAGCGGCTCTCGTAGCTCTCAGCTTCGCTGCCTGCAACAAAACCAACAACGAGGCTACCCCTGAGGTCGCTCAGGGCAACACCTACGCCTCTCTCACCATCGGCGCCGGCAACGAGCTTCGTGCTGAGACTGACAATGTAGGTCGTGCCGAGGAGGGTGCTGTCAAGAGCATCTCTCTGATCTCTAACGAGCCTACTCTGGAGTTCACCACCCTTGGTACTGACTTCAAGCAGATAGGTGAGTACTACAAGACCAATGCATTCAAGACCAAGGCAGGATCTCGTGCCTTCGCTCTTGTACTCAACAAGGGTGGCATCACTCTGCCCGGAGTTGTCAACGCTGCTGCTGAGTTTGTTTCTGCTGATACAGAGACTGCTGCAACCTATGCTGATGACACCAAGGGCTTCGTTATGACCTCTAAGGTCGCCACCTTCGTCGTACAGCCCAAGATCAGCGAGGAGGATGTCAATGCTCTCAACGCTCCCGATGAGAATAAGAACGGCTTCCAGCTGAATGCTGAGCGCGTCGTGGCTCAGGGTATCGTCACCACTCCTCTCAACACCTCTGAGGCTATTACTACCACGGACAACCTCGGTGACCTCACCGGGCTGAAGTATGGTGGTGCCATGGGTGCTAAGAAGACCTACGTCTTCGGAAACTACGCCGGTGAGCGCAAGATGGGTGCTGCTAATAAGTATGCTAACTTCAAGTCTCTCGTAGATGGTGTAGTTACCACTGCAACCTATGACGATGACGCCACCACGGATAAGGCTAATCGTGAGAAGTTCCAGTTCGCTGAGCTGACTGACCGCGCTCTCGTTGCTAAGGTGGCTGACTACAGCACGCCTTTCGCTAAGGCCGGTTACTACTTCTTCGAGAACTCCGTTGCCAACCCTGCAGATGCGGCTAACCTCGGTGCACACCGTAACGCATATGCTAAGGTATACGGTGTATACACTCCGAAGGAGGTCATGACCATCAAGAATGTCTTTAAGGCACAGAAGGGCACCAATAAGTACTTTGATCCCGCTACCGCCGAGCCTAAGGATCAGGCTGACGGTGGTCAGGAGGGTGTTGTAGTGCAGACTCTCGTCAAGGCTGAGAGCTTCGCTCCCGGTACTTCCTTCTTCCTCGGTGAGACCGATGGTGTCTTCTACGCCAGCGCAGAGGCTGCTAAGCTTAGCGTTACCGCTCCCGGTCAGAAGTCTTACATGTACGAGAATGGTAAGTGCGTCTATCGTATGCCCTGGAACCAGGTCAAGAGTGGTAAGACCACTATCTACGCTGATACTCGCCGTAACAACATCTACGTCGTTAACGTTACTGCCTTCGAGAAGGTTGGTATGAACTACGACCCGAACGATACCGAGGATCCGAACATCCCGAAGCCCAATAACCCCGACGAGCCTACCACTCCTCCTGATGGTGGTGATCCCTCTTGGGACGAGGCTGAGACCTTCGCTGCATTCTTCACGCAGATCCTCCCCTGGAACGTTGTTGATCGCGACGTTACCCTCTCTAAGCACTGATCATCTCTCACGAGAGATCTTCCCGATTAAGTCCGGCGCTTAGCCGGCATAGGGCAGGCGGGCTTGACCGCCCACCTGCCCACGATATAGAGAATGACTCCCCCCATCCACTAAGGGAGAGCGAAGCTTTGAAAATGTAAGTGCATGGGAAACCATGAGACAGATATGAGGAAGAGACTTTTACCACTCACGATAGTTACCTCGCTGCTCGGAGTGATGGGATTACTCCTAACCGGGTGTCACCCCTGCGTCTACGAGGATCTGAGCGACTGTCCGCAGATCGTCAGGCTGCAGATGCAGTACGCTGTTCCGTGCGGGGGCTCTGTGCCCGATAAGTATGCCCCGCTTGCCAAGGGAAGGGACTTCCGTGTGATGGCCTTCCGCACCGATGGCTCGAGGGTCAAGCTGGAGCTACCCGAGCAGAAGACGCCTCCTACCACAGCGAACTCCTTCTGTGATGTGGTGGTGAGAGAGTATGGTAAGCTCACCTTTGTCTCGCTCCTTGCCGAGGACTTCACCCCCTATCGTCTCGATGAGGTTACCTCTATAGATCAGCTGCTCCTCGCCCTCGAGACGACCCCGCAGACGCACGCTGACCTGCCGGATATCTGGTACGGGATCAGTGACAAGTACGACAATACCGGCTATGCGTCCCGAGGTACCGTCACCGATACATTGGTGATGGGGATGGAGGAGAAGCTCCATACGCTCAATTTCTCCGTCAAGGGCCTCCCCGCCGGAGCCTACACCCTCGAGGTGACCACGCCGGAGAATGCCCTCCTCGCAAGTGGTCTCCCCCAGGCCGGTGAGGTGACCTACCGTCAGCCCCTTCACGTCGTCAGCGATGAGGTATTTGGTACAGTGTCGATGGATCTCTTCCGCATTGTCGCTGACAGAGCAGCGGAGACGAAGCTGGCACTGAGCGACAGCGAGGGTAAGGTCCTTTACGAGACCACCTTCGGTGACTACTTCCATCTCACCCCTCGGATGAAGGTCAACTTCTGCCGGCGCCCTATTGATATGATCGTCGAGCTTGAGCCTACCGACCAAGGGACCTGGATGATGGTCGCCGTCACTGTCAAGCAGTGGAACTTGGTTTACCGGAACGTGATACTGAAGTGATGACTGCCATGAGATATTTCGACCACTACATAGCGACCCCTCTCCTTGCGCTGACGCTGCTCCTCGCCTCCGGGTGTCGCAGCAACGTCTCCACAAGTGAGCCCGCGACGGAGAGCACCTCGTCGACTATGGTCACTCTCCGTACTTCGGTCATTGGCACCATGTCCCCTCGTGCTGTCTCGGAGAGTAATGCTGATCCGCTCAATGGGAGCGGAGAGGGAGCGGTCCATATGCTCAACCTCTGGCTCGCCAAGGAGGGCTGGATGCAGGCTACCCCCGACACGAGGAATGCACCCATCTACCAAGCGACGTTTAAGGTCAATGGGGTGCAGAATCCCTCTGAGAAGAGAGACTACACCATCCTCCTCAATGGTCACACCCTCCCCCTGAATACCCTCTCGCGCAGTGAGCAGACCACTATAGGTCTCGATCAGATCAGCCTACTGATGGATGAGAAAGGCTTCACCATGACCGGAGCTGTCAATCTCAGTGCCGATATCAAGCCCGATGTGGTGACACCGGCAAGACCGGGCGATAATGTCTTCCCCAAGGATGAGCCTCTCCCTGTCGAGCGTGTCGTCTCCAAGGCTCAGCTCTACAAGAAGTCCGGCTTTACCCCCACCGGGGTCCCCGGCACGATCGCCAACCTGCACTGGGCTGTCGCCGGTAGCGGCAAGCAGGTCTACCTCTACCGATATCATGCCGGTGAGCGCACCATGGGGATAGATGGCCTTTACGATGGACTCAGCACCGCCTCCGCTGAGAGCGGCCTGATGAAGCTCTCGGATGTGATCAAGAATCCCGATGACAAAGGCAACTTTGCCTGGAAGAAGCTGTCAGCAACAGCGAGCGGGAAGCAGTCTGTCGCCGACGGGATCTACTTCTACGAGCATGCACTCGAGGAGACCAAGGGGCAGAGCAAACCCTATCCCCGCACGATCGGCTACGACAAGGTCACCTATGCCAAGGTCTATGGTGACCTCGGCAAGATAAGCAAGGGAAAGAGAGGCGAGTTCAATGAGAAGGCCTTCCCCTACTTCTCTGCTATGAGTCGCGTGGTCTACACAGAGAAAGATGCACGGAAGCTCACGACATCTGAGTTGCCAAATGCGCCCGGTACCTTTAAGAGGAGTTTAGAGACTTGGGAAAAGATGAGGAAGCACGTTAAGGATGCTTCTTCGGAGGACTTTATGAAGGATCGCTGGTACTGGATCTGTGTCACGGAGATACCGAGTTGGGATATGGCGAAGAAAAAGGAGCTCTTCGATTCGTCACGCTTCTCCATACCTGATCTGATGGACTCTCACGAGGGAGATACGTTCTTCCTGATGCACGACACGCCCGGCACCTTCTACGTCGGAGCCAATGGCATCATCTACGATACGCTCCTCGCTGCCAGGGCAGATGGCAATAAGAGCGCCCGGAAGTATGCCGGTGGGCGGATGGTCTACCTCACGCCCCTCAATGCTCAGGGCGAGCCCAATAAGATCTACAACTGCGATACCCGACGCAATAACATCTACGACCTCGAGATACAGGGAGTCAATGGTCTGGGGTACAATTACGACCCGGTCGATCCCAAAGATCCCTACATCCCTAAGCCCGACGACAACCCCCTCGAGCCCGATCCCGATCCTGAGATCCCACCGATCAACAATCCGGAGATCACCATCAGGGTCAAGGCAACGGTGCTCAAGTGGAATTACATCCACCAGTCCTACGATCTGCTGGGCAAAACGAAATAACGAGTGAGAATAGCATGAATAGCAATCACAGCATATACACAGCCCCTCTCCTGAGGCGGCTCTGCCGGTCAGCGCTCCTCGCCACAGCCCTGCTCGTCCTCGGTGCGTGCCACAGCAGCTTGGTTCCCACCCAGGAGGAGATAGACGCCGCCTGCCCCCGCACCGTGCGCATCATGGCGGCGGTGGAGGGCTACGCCGGTACCCACACCGGCACTCGTGCTGTAGTGGTCAATACCAGCACCGCTACCGATACTTTTGAGAAGCTCACCAGGGATGCTGAGGGTGGTGAGAAGGCGATCCGTGACATCTTCCTCTTTGTCATCCCCGAGTTTGGCTCAGAGGCCTCGCAGGTGATCTATTACTACGGGTCAGGAGATGATAGTGGTATAACCGGAGATAAGCTTAATGGAACCAATGTGGTGGCCAAGTCCTTTACTACCAATAACGACGGAGAGGCGGTCATGGAGCTGGCCCTTAAGCCGGGTCGCTACACCTTTATCACCGTGGCTAATTCTGTTGCACTCCGGAATGCTGCAAAGGATAAGGGAACTGTGACAGTTAGTGCACTTATGGGTCTTACTCACAGCAACCGTACCTTTGTCGCTAGACCGGATCAGACAGAGGTCTACATTGGCAATAGTTCTAAGCATCAGGATTTCCCGATCCTCGGGCAGCAGGTGATCACCGTGCCCTCAGAGGCACCGACCAAGCCCTTAGAGCCGGTGATTAATATGGAGCGCATCTTTGCCCGGGTCGATCTCTTCCTCACCACGACAGAGAGTAAGGGCGGTGAGTACCTCCAGTCTCACAAGGACAAGAGTGGCACAGAGACCCTTCGTCGTCCCTCCGACTATCGACTCAAGGGGATGAAGATCCTTGCGACTACCACTGCGACTGGTACCAGTTACTCCTATCCCATCCTGCCCTCCGCCGGAGAGTACACCGCACTCGAGGAGGTTATCCGGTCTGTGGGCTATACCTCGCCTACCATACTTGCGGATAAGGGCATCACCTCTAACGGAGGATGGGAGGACGGAAGTAACCTATCCGAGTCCCAGGCGTGGCAGAATGTTATCAATAAGGGCACCAAGGGAGGCCTCCGGAAGCTCTGGCACACGCCACTCTTCTACACCAAAGTCTGGAATGACGCCGACGAGAATCCTTACCACCTCTACCTCCCCAGCCTCTATCTCGGGCAGGTAGGTGAGACCGAGGCAGGAGCCTCCTCTGTCCGTATCGAGCTGACCTTCAGGCGTCTCTCCGATAGTAAGGACTACGTCTACCGGATCCCGATCCACAACGAGACCGGTGCCTCAGACTACTACTCCATCCGCCGCAATACGATCTACGACATCGACCTCACCTTCTACGGCGACGAGCTGCAGGTACAGCAGAGTGGGGTGCTGGTTTATCCTTGGAAGCGTGTGGATCAGACGTTTGAGGTTAATCCAGACGATGAGGGTGTAGATCCACTTTGGAAACAAGATAAGCCATGAAGACAACACATATTTTCTCGTCTCTTGTAGTAGCACTCGCTTTCCCTCTGCTCCACTCTTGCCAGAAGAGTACTATCGACTTGGTAGAGCCGACGCAGGGTGAGGAGTTGAGTAGCACCTACAAGCTGGAGAAGCCCCTTACCGTCTCCTTCCTCGTAGGTCCCAATAAGCAGATCCGCCCTGTAGAGGCTGTCACGCGCGCTGTGGGTGACCTCAGTCGAGACTACACCCAGGATAAGGATAAGGCGACGGTGAATAGTGCTCCAAGTAAGACAGTGAGCGATAAGACCCCTGAGTATTATATCTATGGGGAGACAGGCGGCGCAAACGTCTATAAGTCTGACTGGATCCGGAACATTCACATCCCTGAGTTGCGCGACGAGGACTATAAAGTAACCGGAAATATTCCTGTCCCTTATCAGGGAGGCATCTCGTCAGGATCTCGCACAGATGAGAATAGCGAAGTCACCATCACCTTTTATAGCTTGCCTAAGGATGGTACACTCACTTTCCTTGCTAATTCTTACCTTAAGGCAGACTTTTGGAGTAAAGAATACGGCTATCTTGATCTGAGTAGCCCCTTTATTCCTGTGACGGAGACCAAGGCAATGTACTCAGCGACGTATCTTGCTCAGTGGACGGAAAGATTAGCAAAGACTGAGGATTACTTCGGTCCCGGTGCCAATGAAGGATGGAAGCCCGTTAATTATTCATACGATAGAGATCCGGATAAGTCTGTATTCGAGAGTGCCTACATCCCTATGTATGGGCGGCTCTACCATGTTGCTCCCTCAGCCAACAAAGATAAGCTCATAGGCTCTGAGAAGAAGAGCGATACCCCCAAGGAGATCAATACCATCTACCTTGAGCGCGCTGTAGCTGTTGTTACTGTGGGCTGGGATCTCCCCAGTCAGGTCTCCTCAGACTTTGATTATTTTGTGGATGAGGTGTATTGGGCTAAGATGCCAAATGTTGTCTCCATCGTCCCCAACAACTGGGATGCCATACAGACTTTTATGACACAAAACTTAGGTCCCTTGGTGCCTAAGGGCGAGAAGCAAAAAGTCATCCCTGCCTACTGGGACTACCGAAATAACTTATCTACTTGGAAGGGCGGAGGCGTCAATGATCGTGGCTATATGATAGCGGATCGTGTGGGATATAATGCTTTCTTTGTCCCTGAGAATTTAGGTGACAAGCCTAATACCATCTACGTGGTGCTCAGTCAGTTTGATCCTAAGACCGGCAAGGCTGCTGAGCAACGCGGCACCAAGGTCTTTGAGCTGCCCTACGGCGAGAAAGACCCCACGACCGGCCTTCTGGAGGTACACCGAAACACTTGGTACAACCTCCACATCAAGCTTAAGCAGACCCCGTCGGGTCCTATGCCGTACATTGTCGAGACGTGGGAGGATCAGCCGGTAGATATCCCCTGGTAAGCGATTATCCGAAGAGCCCATCGGCGCAGACACCACGGACCATCTATGGCTGTCTCGCTGATGATACATTGATATAATAATGATACATACATATACTGACATGAAACCCTTTTACTCGAGATATGTCGCTTCGCTGGGGGCTCTCCTCCTGCTGGCGCTCTCCCTTGTCGGATGTCGAGACACGCTACTGGATCGCACCCAGCCGGATCCCACCTCTCCGGAGCAGATCGGGGATGGCGGCAGTGATCGACTGGATGGCGCTGTCACGGTGTCTCTCACCTATGACACCCCTGCACTCAGGACTCCCACCACTCGCGCCGCACTCACCGTAGATCAGGAGAGTGAATTCAAGCCCGCCACCACCCGCGTGATGATCTTTAAGAGTACCGGAGAGTATCTCAGAGATGCCAAGGTGACAAAGATCACCCCCTCAAACGGGGACCATCAGCAGGGAGAAATCACCTTCCTCGCTCTTCCTGGAGAGGGACTTACCTTTGTCGTCCTTGCCAACCTATCTGAGGAAGATAAGGTGAAGAAGGTCTCAGGGACTAAAGCTGAGGTGCTAAAGAACTTTGAGTACACCGTCACCGCCGACACAGACTTCGCCAAGACGGGACTCCCTATGTGGGGCGAGCTCGCACAGCAGACTATCGATCCCGATGTCTCCGCTGTACAGACCATCGGCACCATCCACTTGCTCCGCGCAGTGGCACGTGTAGACGTCGGGCTCAATATGACTGCCAAGGACACCAATGGCAATGACGGAGACTTTGATGAGAAATCACAGACGCTCACCTCCGACATTGTCGACCCCAAAACCAAGAAGTCCATTAAGGTCCAGTGGAGCCTATTGGAGGTGAAGCTCTACAACGCAGCCAAGAACGGACGCATTGCTCCCGATGCCGGCAATTACGCACTCGATGGAGGTAAGCCCAAGGCCACAAAGGTTACCCGGCCCACCACTCCCACTAAGCACGAGGAAGCCCTTACATACACGGCGAAGAATGATCTCCTTATGCGCACCATCTACGTCCCCGAGACGATTAATCCCGAGCCGACCAGCGCCAGTGCCGGAGCATCGACTACCCCGGGGGATAAGGAGGTCTACCTCTCCCGCCCCTATCTGATCCTCAAGCTCTCCTACGAGCAGACTGATGGTACTGCTTCCGGGGAGACCTACTTCCGCGTTGACTTCCTCGAGAAGAACGGTAAGGAGGCTACTGCAAAGTATACCTACCTGTCGCTCCTGCGTAACTTCCGATACAAGGTCAATGTTATGAATATCGGTGGTCTCGGCTTCGACAGCGAAGACGAGGCCAAGAAGGGTCCGGCTGCCAACATCATGTACAACGTCGTGGTATGGGACGAGTCTACACTCTCCAATGTCGTCTACGACGGCCAGTATATGCTCGGCGTGCAGAATGATAAGCTGCTGTTTCACAAGAATGGCGGCACCTTCTCCACCAAGGTCCAGACCTCATGGCCCGGGGGCTTTAAGGTAGAGGGACTACCCGACTGGGTCAAGGTCAAGTCCATTGAGCCCAGCGACCCCAGTGCTACGGGTGACACCGATGAGAAGATCGTGACCTTCGAGGTGACAAAGTCCACGACGGAGCAGAGAGACTTCTCCGGAGCCTATATCCAGGCCGGTCGTATGCAGTGGAAGCTCGACATCACTCAGCTCAATACCCTTGACCTAAGGATAGAGATCTTCTCCGACCGCGAGTGTACCCAGGAGCTCCAGTACATAGAGCTCGATGAGCGAGGTAAGGAGACTCCCGACAATGACTACACGGTAGGGAAGATGAAGTTCTACGTCAGGGTCACACCTGCCGCACGTATCTCAGCTGTAAATGATGAGACCAGGGCACCCTTTACCTTCACCGGCGCTGATGCGACCTCACCCTCACGACCGCCTATAGAGACAGCTAAGGAGGTCTCCACGGGAGTCTATGAGTTTGAGGTCACCGCGGATCGTCTCAGCAACCCTAAGAATCCCTTCGAGACGCGGCAGAATAAGTACCACTTCATCACCGAGCAATCCGGTGAGAAGGCTGAGGCAACACTCGCCATCAGTCAGACGGAGTACAATATCGTCTTCTACGAGGATGAGGAGCTTACCAATCCTATGCTAGGGAAGGGCGATGCTGCCACCTACTTCATGAATGGCACGGACAAGCAGTTCTACGTCCGCAGCAACATCCCCTACATCATCTGGATGGATAATCAGATGATCGACGAGTCCGCACGGAGTGACGAGAATGCCAATGCCGACGGGTCCTCTAAGTTCGCCATCGTCACCGGGTACTATGATAAGGATGGTAAGTTCGTTAAGCTTGACTACGACTCAAGCAACACGATGAATAACTGGAGGAGCGTGAAGACAGAGGATGCCCCCACGCCAAATGGATCTCCGCTCAAGTTTAGGGCAGCAGAGGCCGATGATGCCCTCAAGATCATCTATGGTCACGTGATGTGGGTCGCTTGTACCACAATGAAGTCACTGGAGTGGAAGTTCCCGCTCTACAATAAGCAGCTGGCCAATCAAGATAAGGTCACTAAGATCCAGACCAATTTTGTCGCAGGCTACTTCCTCCCGGAGGCCAATTCCTATCCCATCACCTTAGGCGAGACCGGTCTGCTTATCCCTATTGAGAGGAGGATCAATCACGCAGCCCGCTATTACGAGGAAAACTTCGATACCCCCTTCGGATGGGTGGATGATAATTACCAGCACAAAAACGACAAGACCGCCAAGATCGACCCATTTGAGAATTGGGAGTCCTATAAGCAGCGCAATCAGCTCAATCGCCTCGATGACGACGACAATATCTCTCTGGAGGTGCTTTGGACAGACATCCAGAGCGTGACTGAGAAGGGGTCTGAGCCTGCACGCAACCCTATTAAGCAGGATGGTACTGCCCCGCTGAAGCTCTTGGTCCCGGTGGAGATAAAGGGTGAGCGATACGCCTATGTGCTGCCCGGTGATGATGGAGCTGATAACTACGGCAATCTCGTCTTCTGTGTCCGAGATAAGGACAAGAAGAGAGTGGATAACCACCGCGCCTCGCTCCTGGACCCGGCAGAGCAAGGCAAGGACGTTATCCTCTGGAGCTTCCACCTGATACTCTATCGCCCGGGGGAGATCCCCTTAGATAAGGGAGATCAATCGGCAATTGATCGAAAGACAATCACTTACTTACATAGGGATAGTGCCAAGGAGCCGCAGAACTATGGGACCGACTGGTCCTACGACGTGAAGGTATGGCCCTATGCACTCGGTGCCTTTGATATCCCGCAGGAGTGGAAGAATACAGCTGGTTTTGTACAAAACAATCGAAATCTACGAGATCTTAATTACAGACGCGTCGGAATGCACTACCAGTTTGGTCGTAAGGATCCATTCCCGCGCTATATCAATGCCATCGGAAGACCGACCCGGTTCGTTGGTCATAACGGAAGGACAGTGGACTTTAAGTTCCTTAAGTCAACCACGATCTCCCTGCGAGAGTCCATCGAGTATCCGATGGTCCTTGTAGGTAATGCCGGTGGTCACCAGTGGCTGACAGAGGGAGGCAAGACGCTCAATACCAATATAGCCCTCGGTGGGACCTCGTCCTTCGGCGCTTACGGCTTATGGGGCGGTGGCTCACCTGTGGGCAATGAGTCATCGTGCTCTCAGCGAACGGACATTATGCGCGTCCTGACTAAGACGGTCTTCGATCCATGCCCCTATGGATTCCGTATCCCGATCCCCGGCTACAGCTCCACCAGGATGTTCTGGGGAGACAATAGGGTAAATGCTGATCGAATGCGGATGAATAATGCTGTGTTTATGATGGATGGAACAGCAACTCGCATCTATAACACCTTCAATGGCACTATGGAGACCCTATTTGGTGTGTGGAGTGGCAATAGTACATCCGGGACAGGGCAGGTACCTTTTGCTGTTGCCACCTCGTACATTGCTCAGGCCCACTATCCTGTATTTATGTTCACATTCGGGACCGGTGCTCCGGAGGAGAGGTATCAGGCTGATATCCACAGAAGCTCCCCGGTCGTTGTGAGACCCTTCAATAACGTGCAGGAGAGCGACTGGGAGAAGTATATTAGTCGCTGATCAATAGCATCGGCTTATTAGCTGACTGAGAGCAGCCCTTCATCCACGAGGATGCAGGGCTGCTCTCTCATACAGGAAGCCCCCACCCGGAGCGCTCCTCGCTGCCTCTTGCGGAAAAGGCGTCCCGAGGAAGTGCTGCAGGGATACCCACGCCCTCGGGATGGGGAGGAGGCTCTATCCTATGAGATGCTTCAGGAAAGGGGTACCTGTGAGCTACGACAAAGCTTTTCCCTAAGCATCGTGATGGGGGCTCCCCACTCTGACGACTTACAGGGTGGGGAGCCTTTTTTTGTGCGGTCGCTCTCGGGTAAGGCTGGACTCTATCGGACGAGTCGGACGGCGCTGAGCTCTATCGGACGAGTGTGCTATCCTATCGGACAAGTCGGACAAGTCGGACAAGTCGGACAAGTCGGACGAATCGGACAAGTCGGACGCCAGCTCTCCCTCCCCGGGCGGTGTGGTGACACTCGGTCTGCGCTGCCTGGCTCCCCTCCCCGGCCCCCTCTCCGGCTCTCCCTCCCTGGCTCTCCCTCCCCGAGCGGTGTGGTGGCACTCGGTCTGCGCTGTCCGACTTGTCCGACTCGTCCGACTCGTCCGATAAGAGAGCGCGCACTCGTCCGATAGGACAGCGCACTCTATCTTGTGAGATATTTTGGTACCCTTGGGCTATGACAAAGTCTTTCCTTAAGCAGCGCGGGGGCTATCGTAGCCTGAAGGTCTATCGGGTGACCACCCTGATCTACAACCTCACCTACCACTTTACCCATACCTACCTCTCTTGCGGTGACCGATCCATTGATCAGATGGTGCAGGCGGCGCGCTCCGGGAAGCAGAATATCGCCGAAGGAAGCACCTCCGGGACCCACTCCTCCGAGACTGAGATCAGGCTCACCAGCGTCGCTAAGGCGAGCTTAGAGGAGCTTATGGTGGACTATGAGGACTACCTAAGGACAAGAGAGCTCACCGTGTGGGGTCCGGGTCACCCGCGCTATGATAGGCTGCGCGCCTATGCTCGCAGTGAAGGAATCTACAGCGACTGCCCGAAGATCTTTGAGCAGATGAGTGATGAGGAGCTCGCCAATCTCGGCATCACGCTGATACACCAGGCGACCTATATGCTGCGTCGCTTGGTGGAGCGCCAGCAAGAGATGTTCCTTGAGGGTGGTGGCATCCGTGAGCAGATGAGCCGCGCCCGCCGAGGTTACCGCTCTCCAGATAAGCTGTAGCTGGAGGCAGGGCAAGGCTGGACGAGGCTGGGCTCTATCGGACGAGTCGGACGAGTCGGACGCCAGCCCTCACTCAGCACGCCGGCATCCGTAGGATGCCCGCTCCATAGGCATCGGTCGAGGCACGAAGTGCCGACGACCGATGTATAGGCAGACGCAATATGCCTCGACCCCGCCAGGGGTCGCCGGGAAGGGGAGCTCAGCTCGGCGACCCCTTGTGGGGTCGTGGTGCTAAGGTAGGGCGCTATACATCGGTCACCGCTTCGCGGATGACCGATGCCTATGGAGCGGGCACCCCGGCAGGGGTGCCTTCTTTCATAGCGGTAAAACTCAAATGCGTCAGCCCTGGAGGGGAGGACAATTGGATATTTTTTTCTAAAATAAATAGGTACCTTTGCGTGTCATTGGTACAATAAAGACAGAAATCCAAAAAAATAGAGTAGCGATAGTATATGGCTCAAGAGATCAGTATCAAGAAGGGTCTCGACATACGACTGGCTGGCGACGCATCTGAGGAGGTGATCCCCTCCTCTGTCGGGTCGTCCTATGGCGTTAGTCCGACATCCTTCCCGGGGCTGCAGCCCCGCCTGTCTGTGCAGGTAGGCGATCGTGTAATGGCCGGCAGTCCTGTCCTCTACCACAAGTCCTGCCCGGAGATGGTCCTCGTCTCCCCCATCAGCGGCGAGGTGGTGCAGGTGGTGCGCGGTGCGAAGCGTAAGATCCTCTACGTCGAGATCAAGGCAGACGCCGACGTAACGTATAAGGACTTCGATGTGACGGACGTCACCTCGCGGAGCCGTGAGGAGATCCTCTCGCTCCTGATGCAGAGCGGTATGCTCGCTCTCCTCCGTAAGCGCCCCTACGATATGGTGCCGGACCCGACAGAGAGACCGCGGGACATCTATGTCACCGCCAACTTCACCGCCCCGCTCCTGCCCGATACGATGGCGCTCCTCGGAGAGGATAAGAAGTATCTCCAGATCGCTGCCGATGTGCTGAGTAAGCTCACAGAGGGCGATGTCTATATGGGCTATGCGCCCGGCGAGGCTCTGGGGCTGAAGGGCGTCCGCGAGTATGAGGTGAAGGGTCCCCACCCTGCCGGCAACGTAGGCGTGCTGATCAATCACACCCGCCCGATCAATCAGGGCGAGGTCATCTGGACCCTCTCCGTGACGGAGATGGCCCTGCTGGGACGCTTCCTCACCACCGGTCACGTAGACCTGACGAAGCGTGTCGCCTGCGCCGGCACCGGGATGGAGAAGAGAGGGATCACCGTCGTCCGTGCCGGTGCTCGGATCGAGGAGATCGTCTCCGACAAGGTCGCCCACACGCCTGAGCACCTCCGCCTCATCGACGGCGACGTACTCACCGGACTGCAGGTGACTGAGAGCCACCCCTTCCTCTCCACTCAGACCAATATCATCACCGCGATCCCCGAGGGGGACGAGACGGTGGAGCTCTTCGGCTGGATGGCACCAGGACTGGACAAGTACTCCGTCTCGCGGACCTTCACCTCCTGGCTCACCGGGAAGCGGAAGTATGCCATCGATGCCCGCCTCCACGGCTCGGAGCGCCCGCTGATGTTTAGCAACGAGTACGACAAGGTCTTCCCGATGGACATCTTCCCCGAGCAACTGATCCGCGCGATCATCACCTTTGACATCGAGCGGATGGAGCAGCTGGGTATCTACGAGGTGGTGCCGGAGGACTTCGCTCTGTGCGAATTTGTCGACACCTCCAAGCTGCCCCTGCAGGCTATCGTGCGCGATGGTCTGGACCAGCTCTATAAGGAGATGAATTGATCGATGGACCGGCGTGAGTGCTCACGCCACACAATCCCATAGTAGAGACATACATGAATTCTTTTAAGAAAAAGTTCGACAACTTAGCACCGAAGTTTGAGAAAGGCAAGCCGATGCACTGGGCGAAGTCGCTCTATGAGGGCTTTGGGACCTTCCTCTTCGTGCCCACGGAGACGAGTCGTCGCGGCGTCCACATCCACGACAGCATCGACATGAAGCGTGCGATGATCACCGTGGTGCTGGCGCTGATCCCGTGCGCCCTCTTCGGTATGTACAACCTCGGCTACCAGCACTTCCTCGTGACTGGTCAGCTGGTGGAGTACGGTTTCTGGAGCCGTCTCTGGTACGGCTTCCTCGCCTTCCTGCCCCGCTTCCTCGTCTCCTACATCGTCGGTCTGGCGATCGAATTTGCCGACGCGCAGATCAAGGACGAGGAGATCTCCGAGGGCTACCTCGTCACCGGATTCCTCATCCCGCTGATCGTGCCATGGAGCGTACCGCTCTGGATGCTCGCTCTGGCGATCGTCTTCTCGGTCATCTTTGCTAAGGTGGTCTTCGGCGGCAGCGGATACAATATCTTCAATGTCGCCCTCGTCACCCGTGCGTTCCTCTTCTTCTCCTACCCGAGCAAGATGTCGGGAGACGTCTGGGTACCGACCGGTCGGGCGCTCGGCTTTGGTGGCAGCGACCAGGTGGTGGACGGGTTTACCGGTGCCACCCCGCTCGGTCAGGTAGCCACCTGGACGGAGGAGACAGCCGGCACGCTCACGACAGCGCTCGGTCAGCCCCTGACCTCGTGGGACATGATCTCCGGACTGATGCCCGGATCGATCGGTGAGACCTCGATCATCGCCATCGCCATCGGTGCGCTGATCCTCCTCTGCACCGGCATCGCCAGCTGGAAGATCATGGTAGCTACCTTTGGTGGCGGCTTCCTGACGGCACTGATGTTCAATGCCATCGGCGCCACACCCGCTATGACCCTGCCCGCCTGGAGCCATCTGATGCTGGGAGGCTTCGCCTTCGGTGCCGTCTTCATGGCGACCGACCCGGTCACCGCCAGCCGCACCGAGACAGGTAAGTGGATCTACGGTCTCCTGATCGGCTTCTTCGCCATCTGCGTCCGTGTGCTCAACCCCGGCTACCCCGAGGGTATGATGCTCTCGATCCTGCTGATGAATGCCCTCGCACCGCTGATCGACTACTTCGTCGTGGAGGCTAATGTCAGCCGTCGCACGAAGCGCGCCAATAAGGCGGCCGCCGCACACGCCGAGGCGATCTCCAAGTAATCCCTGAAGGACGATAAAAGACTATGAATAAGGAAAACAACGGTTATGTGATCCTCTATGCGTCTGTGATGGTCATCCTGGTGGCCGTAGGGCTCGCCTTTACCTCACAGTCCCTCAAGGATCGACAGATCGACAATCAGAATATCGACAAGATGGAGCAGATCCTCCGCTCCCTCGGCATCTCCGGGGTGGCTAAGGATAAGGTGATCGACACCTACAATGCTACCATCACCGACGCCTACCTCGTCGATCGCGAGGGCAACGTCATCGAGGAGACCCGCGGTACCGGCACGAACGATCCCGCATTCAGCTACGACATCGCTGAGCTCCGCACTCCTGCCGAGCAGGAGAGCTACCCGGTCTTTGAGGCCTCGCTCGACGGACAGAAGGCCTACGTCATGGCACTCTACGGCGCAGGCCTCTGGGGTCCCATTTGGGGCTACATCTCCGTCGCAGGTGACGGGGACAACGTCCTCGGGGCTGACTTCAGCCACGCCAGCGAGACCCCCGGTCTCGGTGCTGAGATCACGCACGAGCCCTTCAGCGGACAATTCCGCGACAAGCACCTCTACCGTGACGGGAGCTTCACCTCCATCGCCGTCGTCAAGCACGGCAAGACGGATGAGAGTCGCGACTATGTCGACGGCATCTCCGGCGGCACGCTCACCTCTAAGGGAGTCAATAACATGCTCCTCGACGTGCTGACGCAGTATGAGCCCTTCCTCAATAACCTCAAGCAGCAGAATAACTGATTATGTCAAAGCTAAAGAATAAGGACATCCTCCTCGGACCGATCAGTGGCAATAACCCCGTGATCGTCCAGGTGCTCGGCATCTGCTCCGCTCTCGCGGTCACCTCGAAGCTTGAGCCCGCCATCGTGATGGCGCTCTCGGTGACGATCGTCGTCGCCTTCGGCAACGTCATCATCTCCCTCCTCCGCAAGACGATCCCCAACTCCATCCGCATGATCGTGCAGCTGGTCGTCGTCGCCGCCCTCGTGACCGTAATCAGCGAGGTGCTCAAGGCCTACGCCTATGACCTCAATAAGCAGCTCTCCGTCTTTGTCGGACTGATCATCACCAACTGTATCCTCATGGGTCGGCTCGAGGCCTTTGCTCTCGCCCACGGTCCCTGGCAGTCCTTCCTCGACGGTATCGGCAATGGTGTCGGCTACGGCATCATCCTCGTCATCATCGGCTTCTTCCGTGAGCTCTTCGGCTCCGGCACGCTCCTCGGCTATCAGGTGATCCCCGACAGCTTCTATGCCGCCGGCTATATGAATAACGGCCTCATGATCCTGCCGCCGATGGCGCTGATCCTGATCGCCTGCATCATCTGGGTCCACCGCAGCCGTCACCACGAGCTGTGGGAGGAGGAGTAAGCCCTAAGGCTCAAGTGTATCACATAGAGAACAATCGATTATCATTATGGGAGAATATCTAAGCCTTTTCGTCCGGTCGATCTTCGTGGATAACATGATCTTCGCCTACTTCCTCGGGATGTGCTCTTTCCTCGCCATCTCGAAGAGTGTGAAGACCTCCATCGGACTCGGTGCCGCCGTCATCTTCGTCATGACACTCACCGTGCCGATCAACTGGCTGCTCGAGAATTATATCCTGAAGCCCGGAGCCCTCTCCTGGCTCGGCCCGCAATTTGCCTCCGTAGACCTGAGCTTCCTCAGCCTGCTGATCTTCATCGCCGTCATCGCCTCCTTTGTGCAACTTGTGGAGATGGTGGTGGAGCGGTACAGCCCGGCGCTCTACAACTCACTCGGCATCTTCCTGCCCCTGATCGCGGTCAATTGCGCCATCCTCGGCGGATCGCTCTTCATGCAGCAGCGTGCCTTCCCCACCGTGGGACACGCCCTCACCTACGGCTTCGGCTCCGGCATCGGCTGGGCCCTCGCCATCGCCTCCATGGCGGCTATCCGCGAGCGGATGAAGTACTCCCGCGTACCTAAGGCGCTCAAGGGCCTCGGCATCGCTTTCATCATCACCGGACTCATGGCCTTCGGCTTCATGAGCTTCTCCGGTCTCGCCCTCTAAGTCCTCGTCAGAGATCACCCTTTTTACCCAAGGAAAAAAGAAAGAAATGCTACTTGCAATATCTACTACAGCGATCCTGACGAGTGTGGTCGTCTTCCTCATCGTCATCCTGCTCCTCGTCATCGTCCTCCTCTTCGCCAAGGCGAAGCTCGTGAAGGTCGGCAACGTCGAGGTGACGGTCAATGATGACAAGACCTACACCGTACCTATGGGCGGTACGCTCCTCAATACGCTCCAGAACCAGGGCATCTTCCTCTCCTCCGCCTGCGGAGGTAAGGGCTCCTGCGGTCAGTGCCGCTGCCAGGTGATGGAGGGCGGAGGCGAGATCCTCGCCACCGAGGTGCCGCACTTCTCCCGCAAGGAGATCAAGAACGACTGGCGCCTCTCCTGCCAGGTCAAGGTGAAGGACGATATGAAGGTCCGCGTACCGGAGTCAGTCTTTGGCGTCAAGGAGTGGGACTGCACCGTCGTCTCCAATCACAACGTCGCCTCCTTCATCAAGGAATTTGTCGTCGCACTGCCCAAGGGCGAGCATATGGACTTCAAGCCCGGTAGCTACGCCCAGATCACCATCCCCGAGTACGACATCAGCTACTCCACGATGGAGGTGGATGAGAAGTTTAAGGGCGAGTGGGATAAGTTTAAGCTCTGGCCCCTCACCGCGAAGAACGAGGAGGAGACCACCCGCGCTTACTCTATGGCCAACTATCCCGAGGAGGGCGACATCATTATGCTCAATGTCCGCATCGCCACTCCGCCCTTTGACCGGAAGAATGGTGGCTGGATGAAGGTGCCTCCCGGCATCGCATCGTCCTACATCTTCAACCTCAAGCCGGGTGACAAGGTGCGCCTCAGCGGTCCCTACGGAGACTTCCACATCAATGAGAACTCTGACGCTGAGATGATCTACATCGGTGGTGGTGCCGGTATGGCTCCCCTCCGTGCCCAGATCCTCTGGCTCTTCAAGACCGCCCACACGACCCGCAAGGTCTCCTACTACTACGGAGCTCGCTCCCGGATGGAGATCTTCTACGAGGAGGACTTCCGCGAGATTGAGCGGGAGAATGAGAACTTCAAGTTCATCATCGCTCTCTCCGCCGCCCCCGAGTCAGACCACTGGACCGGCTACACCGGCTTCATCCACCAGTGCCTCTACGACACTTATCTCAAGGATCACCCCGCTCCTGAGGACTGCGAGTACTACATGTGTGGCCCCGGTCCGATGACCGCCTCCGCGCTCAAGATGCTCGATGACCTCGGCGTACCGGACGAGCAGATCTACTTCGACAACTTCGGCTAATCCACAACGCCGACATCTGATACCCAACGAAAAGGGGGGCTGCGTCTCATGCCGAGACACAGCCCCCCTTTTGATTTATCTTCTGTAAGACCTTTGCGAAATGGTCTTTCGTCGAAAAAGCACCGCTTTTTCGGCAGGGACTTTGCAGAACAACCCAGATGCAAGGAACTGAGAGTGAGGGCGAAGGGAGTGTGCTTACGCACATGACCAAGCCCGAATCTCGAAAGTGACGCTGCAGATGGGGTATTATGCAAAGGTCTCTCTGTACCTTTGGGATATGCGAAGCGACTACTCATTCATCCCGGAACTGTGCCTCAGCCTCCCCGGCGCTATCGAGGAGTACAAGGAGGCGTGGGACGCCGTACTCTACCGGGTGCAGGGTCGGATCTTTGCGCTGGTGCTCGAGGACCACGACGGCAATCCGCTCCTCAACCTCAAGAGCGACCTCCGGGAGGTGGCACCGCTCCACGCCCGGTACGACGCCCTGATGCCCGCCTACCATATGAGCAAGAAGCACTGGACCTCCCTCCGGCTCGACCTCGACTGCCCGGAGGAGATCGTCCGGCACCTCATCACCCGCTCCTATGAGCTGGTAGTCGCGGGACTACCGCGCCGCGAGCGTGACCTCCTCGCACGCCTCTCCACCAACCCCGATCAGTAGAGCAGCCCGAACATCCAGAGCGGGATCCGACTGCCGGAGCCGATCTCCACATCATCGACAGCAAGGAAGCTATTGGGCTCATCCTTGATCTGACCGAAAGTCTTACCTGACCCTCCTACCTCAAAGAGGTACTTGCCATCGACGAGGAAGTCGCCCTTGGCGGGCATAGTCACGTTGCCGATCACCTGGAGCTGGTTGTTGAAGAACGTCTCTCGCCTATTTCCGAGATCCACCTTTGTGCCGAGCGCTGCCATAAGGTTGGTATTTCCGAGGTAGATCTTATCCGGGGAGGTGAGCCGCTTGTAGCTCTTTGGTGTCTTAGTCAGCGTAGAGATGATCTGTGCCCGCTCAAGAGCCTGCAGCATCCTTAGGCAGCTGTCCCTTGTGGACTCGAGAGAGACGACCAGACGACTGACATTAGGCACCATCGGGACGCTCTGAGCGATGATTGCCAGCAGCTTTTTTGTCTTCTCTATCGTTGTGTAGGAGACGCTCTCCACCGCCGGCATATCGCTCTCGATCACCAGTGTCGCCACTGCTGCAAGCCTCAGGAGATACTCCTCGCCCGCCTCGAGGAAAAACGGGTAACATCCCCGACTCAAGTAGTCGTCAAAGAGCTGCAGGATCGTCACCCGAGGAGTCAGATCCATCGCCAGAGAGACATGGTCCCTAAGTAAGTCCTCAAGCGAAAGCGCCGGCACCTCCAGAGCCTTGCTGAGGGAGAGAAACTCCCTAAAGGACATCACCGGCAGAGTGTAGAGCGACTGCCTCCGCGACAGGTCCGACTTAGAGTGGTCGATCTCCAGCATCGACGATCCAGTGTAGACGATATTGAGATCGGGATAGCTGTCGTAGATATTCTTGAGGACAATCGTCCAGTCGGGGTACTTATGCACCTCATCTACAAAGAGGTATCTGAGCCCACGACTGTAGAGAAACTCCACCAAGTCCGGGAGCGTATGGGTCTTAAACCACAGGTTATCCAGTGACACCCACAGGGCATCATCAACGCTCTCAAAGGTCCGCTTGATATGCTGGAGCAGAAGCGTGGTCTTGCCTGTACCGCGCGAACCTCTTATACCGATGAGACGGGACGACCAATTGATCTTATCGTGCAAGAAGCGGACAAATCCCATGTCCACAACGGAAAGTCTTCGATGATACACGTCCACTAAGGGGAGGATAGTCTGCTGATCCATAGGGAAAAGAACTGGTTAGTGATGCCACAAAGATACGAAATAGCTTTTCCAAAAGTGCTTTTTGGGTCAAAATTAGCTTTTCCAAAAGTGGTTTCCGAGAAGGCCCCGGCTGCATGAGCGAAGGGCGAGGGACAGGGCATACCGGATCCCATACGTTAGACAGGACGGATGCATTTGAGCTCTACTGCGTCACCCCCCGGGAGGGAGTGGTAGCATTTACGAAAACACTCCGAAAGTGGTATCTTTGTCGTGCTTAAAAATGCATTCCTCAATATTGATATAGATAACAGCTATGCTTGATGTCGTCACCTGGACACTGGACCCGATCCTGCTGGAGTGGAAGGGTCTTCGCGTCGGATGGTACAGTATCCTCTTTGCCTTCGGGCTGATCGTCTTCGGCTACGCCATTGTCAGCAAGATGTGGCGACGGGAGAAGCTCCCGGAGGACTGGCTGACCGCCCTCTTCTACTACGTCGTCATCGGCACGATCGTCGGTGCGCGACTGGGGCACTGTCTCTTCTATCAGCCGGAGTACTACCTCGCCAATCCGAGCGAGATCCTGAAGGTGTGGCACGGCGGACTGGCGAGCCACGGCGGTGTCCTCGGCATCATGATCGCGATCTACATCTACTCTCGCCATGTGACCCATCGGAGTATGCTCTGGACCTTTGACCGGCTCTGCGTCCCCGTGGGGCTGGTGGCGGGGATGATCCGCCTCGGCAACCTCTGCAATCACGAGATCTACGGCCATGCCACGGACGTGCCATGGGCCTTCCGTTTCATCACCAATATCGGTGAGTGGAGAGCGGGAGCGGAGCCGATATTCTCGGCGCCATCGCACCCGACGCAGATCTACGAGGCAGCCTTTTACTTCCTCGTCTTCGGGCTGATGCTCTGGCTCTACTGGCGGAGGGATGCTCAGAAGCATGTGGGACTGATGTTTGGCATCACGATGGTGCTGATCTTCACCTTCCGCTTCTTCATCGAGTATCTGAAGAATGACCAGGTACCCGATGAGGCGATGACCGGAATCGGCATAGCCAAGTGGCTTGCCATCCCGTCTGTCCTGGTCTCGATCGGCTTCATCATCGCCCTACTGCTGAAGGGAAAGAAGTACCGCACCCCGATCCTCTGGGTGGTCGGTGTGTCGCTGCACATGATCTTCTTCGGCATCCTCTACCTCCTCCACCGTCCCGAGACGTTGGCAGCTGTCTCCCAGGCACTCAATATCGGTCAGTGGCTCAGCATCCCGATCGTCCTCCTCGGTCTGTGGTCGATCTGGTACAGCCTCACCTGCAAGCGACCGGCGGATGGTCGCATCGTATAAGTTTCGTATCCACACTCACAAGATAAGCTATGGAACCCATCATAAAAGTCAATAACTCCACCTACTACCTCGGCGTCAACGATCGCCAGACAAGATTCTTCGAGAACCTATGGCCGATCCCCCACGGGATGGCGTACAACTCGTACCTGATCAAGGATGAGAAAAACGTCCTCCTCGACACCGTCGACATCACCTACACCGATCGCTTCCTGAGACAGATCAGGGCTGCTCTCGCTGGCGAGAGGCTCGACTACATCGTCATCAATCATATGGAGCCGGACCACTCCGGATCCCTCGGACTGATCCTGAGCCACTACCCGGAGGCAACCCTCGTCGTCAATCGTCAGAGCAAGAAGATGCTCGAGGGATACTTCGGCGAGGTGGAGCATGTCCTTGAGGTGAGCGAGAAGGAGACGCTGCCGATCGGTTCGCGTGAGCTGCGCTTCATCACCGCACCGATGGTCCACTGGCCGGAGGTGATGTTTACCTACGACCCTCTGGAGGAGACCCTCTACAGTGCCGACGCCTTCGGCAGCTACGGCACGGTGGACGGCGGGATCTTTGACTACCAGAGGAGCGACACGGAGCATCAGATGAATGAGTGCACCCGCTACTACTCCAATATCGTCGGTATGTACGGACCATTCGTCCAGAAGGCGATGAAGAAGGTGGAGTCTCTCCCGATCAAGCAGATCTGCTCCGTCCACGGGAGCATCTGGCAGGAGCGTATCCCGGAGATCCTGAGGCTCTACGATCAGCTTGCTGCCTACGGATCGGAGCCGGGTCTGGTACTCGTCTATGCGACGATGTATGGTCACCTGAGCGAGCTCGCCGACACGATTGCCCATGCCGCCGGGAGGGCAGGCGTGACGCCGGTGAAGGTCTACAACCTCGCCAGCCAAGACGTCTCCTACGCCATCAGCGACATCTTCCGCTACTCCGGTGTGATCATCGGCTCTCCGACGTACAATAACAGCCTTTACCCCAAGATCGAGGAGCTGCTCTCCAAGCTGGAGATGCGCAAGGTGTCTCCCCGCTTCTACGGTCACTTCGGCACCGGCTCCTGGAATCCCAACGTCGCCGGCAAGCTCGCTGACTTCGGTGAGCGGATGAAGTGGACCACTGTCGCCGACCCAGTGACGATGCTGATGTCCATGGCCGACGACAAGGAGGCTGAGGGTGTCCGTCTCGGTGAGGCGATGGCGAAGGCGATCCTCTCCGGCACCCCTGAGATAGCCAAGTAAACCTTTCATTCACACATTATATAACCTATGAGAGTAATTATAGAGCAGGACAAGGCAGCCATGTCCAAGTGGGCCGCCAATCACATCATCGAGCGCATCCGCGCCTTTGCCCCCACGGAGGATCGCCCCTTCGTCCTCGGTCTCCCCACCGGTGGGACCCCTCTCGGGACCTACGCCGAGCTTGTCCGGCGCCACAAGGCGGGTGAGGTGTCCTTCCGCCACGTGATCACCTTCAATATGGATGAGTACATCGGCCTACCGAAGGATCACGAGCAGAGCTACTACTCCTTCATGTGGACCAATTTCTTCTCCCACATCGACATCCTCCCCGAGAACGCCCACATCCTCAATGGTAACGCTGAGGACATCAAGGCGGAGTGCGAGCAGTACGAGGCTAAGATCAAGGAGGTAGGCGGCATCGACCTCTTCATGGGCGGTATCGGTCCCGATGGGCACATTGCCTTCAATGAGCCCGGCTCCTCGCTCACCTCACGTACTCGCGTCAAGAGCCTGACCACCGACACGATCATCGCCAACTCGCGCTTCTTCGACAACGACCTCAATAAGGTCCCCAAGACCGCCGTCACCGTCGGCGTAGGCACCGTGATGGACGCCCGCGAGGTGATGATCCTCGCCAATGGGCACAATAAGGCACGTGCCATCCGTGAGGCTGTGGAGGGTCCCGTGAGCCAGCGCTGGACGATCACCTGCCTACAGCTCCACCCCCACGGCATCATCGTCTGCGACGAGGAGGCATGCGATGAGCTGACGGTCGGCACCTACCGCTACTTCAAGGACATCGAGAAGGACAACCTCTGATCGCTCTTTTGATAAAATAATAGACTCATAGAAGGGGGGACACAGCAGACTCTGTGGTCCCCCTTCGCACTTAACGCAGCAGAGAGATGGATAAGAAGAGAGAGCTCAGGGGACTGACAGATGCGGAGGTACTTCGCAGCCGGGCGAAGCATGGCGCCAACGTGCTCACCCCGCCCGCCAAGGAGCCGATCTGGAAGCAATTCCTCGAGAAGTTTACCGACCCGCTGATCATCATCCTGCTGATCGCCGGTACGCTCTCCATAGGGATCTCCTGCTGGGAGTACTGGGGTCTGGACACCGAGGCGGGGGCATCGGTCTTCTTTGAGCCCATCGGGATCTTCATAGCCATCCTCCTCGCCACCGGCATCGCCTTCTACTTCGAGCGACAGGCGGACAAGGAATTTGCGATCCTCAATCAGGTCAACGACGACGAGCCGGTGGAGGTGCTCCGCAACGGCACCACGACGATGATACCCAAGAGGGACCTCGTCGTCGGCGACATCGTCCTCCTCGACACCGGCTCCGAGGTGCCGGCTGATGGGCGGCTCGTAGAGGCGGTCTCACTCTACGTCGACGAGTCGACACTTAATGGCGAGAGCGTCCCGTCGCTCAAGTCCACCCGCGAGGCGGACTTTGACCCCGGCGCCTCCTACCCGACCGATATGGTACTGCGGGGGACGAAGGTGATGGACGGGCACGGTGTCTTCCGGGTCACCGCGGTGGGGGACGAGACGGAGAATGGGAAAGTCTACGTCGCCGCCCAGATCGACGACAGCGTCAAGACGCCGCTCAATAAGCAGCTCGATGGACTCAGCCTTCTGATCACTAAGGTCAGCTATATCCTCGCCGGGATGATCATCGCCGGACGGATGATCAAGTACTTCGACTGGGAGCCGATCTCGTGGCTACTGGTGGTACCGACGGCCCTCTTCTTTCTCCTCGTGAGCCGAAAGTTTGGCCGCTGGCACTGGACGCTCAATACCGGCATCATCACCGGCTACTTCGCCATCCTGATGACCGGCTCCATCGCCCTGCACAATCAGCTGCTCCCCGGTGCAGACCTGACACTCCTCTTCTCCTACACCCTCCAGACGCTGATGATCGCCGTCACCGTGGTCGTCGTGGCGGTACCGGAGGGGCTGCCGATGGCGGTCACGCTCAGCCTCGCCTACAATATGCGCCGGATGCTCAAGACGAGCAACCTGGTCCGCAAGATGCACGCCAGCGAGACCATGGGCGCCATTACCGTCATCTGCACCGACAAGACCGGGACGCTAACGCAAAATCGGATGAGCGTCGCCGAGTCGCGCTTCTACGGGCTCGGCGCTGAGCAGACCCTCGGTAGCGATGAGGTGTCAGGGAGGATCAAGGAGGGGCTGGCGGTCAACTCTACCGCCGACCTCGATGAGAGCGATCCGGAGCGACCGGAGGTGCTCGGCAATCCCACCGAGGGGGCTCTGATCCTCTGGCTCCGCGACCAGGGGATCGACTACCGCACGCTGCGCAAGTCGGCCGAGGTGATCGATGAGCTGCCCTTCTCCACCGAGCGGAAGTATATGGCGACCTTAGTCCGATCTACCCTCCTCGGGTGCAAGGTGGTGCTCTATGTCAAGGGCGCCCCCGAGATCGTCTACCGGCTCTGCTCCCGCACGGAGAGCGGCGTGACGGAGGCAGAGATCCTGCAGCAGCTGACCGACTACCAGAGTCAGGCGATGCGGACGCTCGGCTTCGCATACAGGATCCTCGACGCCCCCATCCCACTACAGGGCGAGGGCGTGACCCTCGAGGGCCTCACCTTCCAGGGCATCGTGGCGATCAGTGACCCGGTGAGGGAGGATGTCAAGGACGCCGTGGAGGAGTGCCTCGGTGCCGGCATCGACGTGAAGATCGTCACCGGTGACACCCCCGCCACCGCCCGCGAGATCGGGCGACAGATCCACCTCTGGAGCGAGGACGATGGGGAGGAGAGCATCATCACGGGGAAAGACTTCGCTGCCCTCACCGATGAGGAGGTCGACGAACGGGTGACGGGGCTGAGGGTGATCGCCCGCGCCCGACCGATGGACAAGAAGCGGCTCGTGGAGTCGCTCCAGCGGCTCGACCAAGTTGTGGCGGTGACGGGAGACGGAACCAACGATGCCCCGGCGCTCAAGGCCGCCCATGTCGGACTCTCGATGGGCGACGGCACCTCGGTCGCCAAGGAGGCCTCCGACATCACCATCATCGACAATTCCTTCAGCAGCATCGGCAAGGCGGTGATGTGGGGCCGCTCGCTCTACCAGAATATCCAGCGCTTCCTCCTCTTCCAGCTCACGGTGAACCTCTCCGCCTGCCTCATCGTACTCGTGGGCGCGATGATCGGCACCGAGTCACCGCTGACGGTGACGCAGATGCTCTGGGTCAATCTCATTATGGACACCTTTGCCGCCATGGCACTCGCCTCGCTCCCCCCCTCCCCATCGGTCATGCGCGAGAAGCCGAGGGACCGAGATGCCTTCATCATCACCCGGCGGATGGGTCGGGCGATCATCGCTATGGGAGGGGTCTTCTTCCTCTTCCTCCTCGCCCTACTCTACCACCTCGAGCACGCCGATGTGACCGCCCTACGCGACCTCGTCACCACCCGACCGGGAGCGACGGACGGACTGACGCCCTACGAGCTGACGCTCTTCTTCACGACATTTGTGATGCTGCAGTTCTTCAATCTCTTCAACGCCCGCGCCTTCGCCACCGGGCGCAGTGCACTCCACTTCAAGGGCTGCCGGGGACTGCTCTCTATCGCCGGTGTGATCCTCCTCGGGCAGGTCGCCCTGATCGAGATCCCCGGGCTGCAGCGCTTTTTCAATACCGTGGAGGGCGGGCTGAGCCTCGAGGACTGGCTCCTGATCATCGGCGTCACATCGCTCGTCCTCTGGATCCCCGAGCTGGGGCACCAGCTCCGCCGCCTGGCACAGAGAGCAGGCAGGGCTGCCTGATCACCTGCACCCCCTCTCGATCGGGGCTGTGGTGAGAAGCGATCGCAAAGATACGACCTACCGGTGAGGCAAAGTCTCTCTCTGTCTCCATCTGTCCCTTTCTATGAAAAAATGCTTCCTCGGTATTGTGGGCAGATGCGAGGAGAGCAGTGAGAGGTGTGGGCAAAAAGTGGTATATTTGACCATTATATACGGGGTACGCCAAGTGACCGCCTGAGGGCGGTACCACCCCGACTTTAGACTAAGCAGATGAACGAAGAATTCAAAGACTCTGAGAATAGGATAATCAAGGTCGACCTGGAGCAGGAGATGAAGACCTCCTACATCGACTATGCGATGTCGGTGATCGTCAGCCGCGCCCTACCGGACGTGCGCGACGGCTTCAAGCCGGTCCACCGCAGGATCCTCTTCGGGATGAATGAGCTCGGCAATACGCCCGACAAGCCCTACAAGAAGAGCGCCCGCATCGTCGGTGACGTCATGGGTAAGTATCACCCCCACGGCGACATCTCGATCTATATGGCTCTCGTCCGCATGGCTCAGGACTGGAGTATGCGCAATACCCTCGTCGATCCCCACGGCAACTTCGGCTCCGTCGATGGCGATGGTCCCGCAGCGATGCGATACACCGAGGCTCGCCTCGCCCCGATCGCCATGGAGATGCTCGCAGACATCAAGAAGGAGACCGTCGACATGACGCCCAATTACGACGACTCCGAGTATGAGCCCACCGTCCTCCCGACACGGATCCCCAATCTCCTCGTCAATGGTGCCGCCGGTATCGCCGTAGGTATGGCGACAAATATGGCACCCCACAACCTCACCGAGGTGATGAATGGCGTCATCGCCTACATCGAGAAGCGTGGCGACGTCACCACGGAGGATCTTATGAAGTACGTCAAGGCTCCCGACTTCCCCACCGGCGGAGTGATCTACGGCTACAAGGGGGTCCGGGAGGCGTACGAGACCGGGCGTGGCAGCATCATCATCCGTGGCAAGGCGGTGATCGAGAGCTCCGGCAACCACGACCAGATCATCATCACCGAGATCCCCTATGGAGTGGTGAAGAAAGACCTCGTCAAGGCAATCGCCGACCTCGCCACCATCAAGCGCATCGAGGGCATCAGCAACATCCAGGACGAGAGCTCCGCCAAGACCGGTATGCGCATCGTCATCGACCTGAAGCGGGATGCCAATGCCGGCGTGGTACTCAATAAGCTCTACAAGATGACTGCCCTGCAGTCCTCCTTTGCCTGCAATAATATTGCCCTCGTCGATGGTCGCCCGAGACTGCTGTCGCTCAAGGATCTGATCGGCGAATTCGTCAAACACCGCCACGAGGTGGTGATACGCCGTACTCGATTTGACCTACGGAAGGCTAAGGAGCGCCTCCACATCCTCGAGGGGCGTATCATCGCCGCCGACAATATCGACGAGGTGGTCCACCTGATCAAGGCATCGGCCAATCAGACCGCAGCCATGCAGGCACTCATGGAGCGCTTCAGCCTCTCCGAGATCCAGGCGCGCTCCATCGTGGAGATGCGTCTCGGTCAGCTCACCGGCCTCGAGCTGGATAAGCTCCGCCAGGAGTATGACGAGGTGACGGAGAAGGTGCGGTACTACGAGCGGATCCTCTCCGACGAGGACTTCCTCTACTCGATCCTCATCGACGAGTGCCGCGAGATCGTCGACAAGTACGGCGATGACCGCCGGTCGGAGATCGTCTACGCCACCCCGGATATGAATCCTGAGGACTTCTATCCCGATGACGACATGATCATCACCATCTCGCACTACGGCTACATCAAGCGTACGCCGCTGGCTGAGTACCGCTCGCAAAATCGCGGTGGCACCGGTGCCAAGGGTGCGGGGACCAAGGACGAGGACTTCGTCGAGTTTGTCTACGGCGCATCCAATCACGCCCACCTCCTCTTCTTCACCGACCGGGGTCGCTGCTACTGGCTCCGCGTCTTTGAGATCCCCGAGGCGGCACGCAACTCCAAGGGGCGTGCGATCCAGAATATCCTCAATATCGAGAGCGACAACAGCATCACCGCCATCCTGAGGATCAAGAACCTCACCTCCGATCAGGACTTTGTCGACACCCATTACCTCAATTTCGTCACCGAGCAGGGCATGATCCGCAAGGCACGCCTCAGGGACTTCTCCCGTCCGCGCGCCAAGGGGATCATCGCCATCCGTCTCAAGGACGAGACCGACCGCGTCGTCTCCGTCATGCTCACCAACGGTCGGCACGACGTCCTCCTCGCCAGCCGCGAGGGTCGGGCGATCCGCTTCCCGGAGAGTCTCCTCCGCCCCATGGGCCGCACCTCATCCGGTGTGCGCGGCATGCGGCTGCAGTCGCCTGAGGACCGCGTCGTAGGTGCCATCAGCATCAAGGACCCCGAGGAGGAGTCCATCCTCGTCGTGTCGGAGAATGGCTACGGCAAGCGCTCACCCCTTGAGGAGTACCGCATCACCAACCGTGGTGGCAAGGGCATCATCACCCTCAAGGCGACCGAGAAGACCGGCAAGCTCATCGCCGTCCACTCCGTCACCGACGACCACGACATCATGATCATCAATAAGAGCGGTGTCGTGATCCGCGTCCACGTCTCCGACATCTCCATCCTCGGGCGAAATACCCAGGGCATCCGCCTCATCAACCTCAGCAAGAGGGACGACGAGATCGCCGATGTCTGCCGCGTACCGGCCGATGAGGACCAGGCGGAGCAGGAGGACACCTCCATCGGAGAGCGTGAGGAGGATGCCGACCCCACCACCCTCGACGAGCCGGAGGAGCTGGGGGACGATACCCCTGAGAGTGAGGAGGATTAAACGATCCACCCCCTTTCTCATCATAATAGTGTACTGAAGGATCAAGGAATATGCCTATGTAGGCAGATTTTATTACCTTTGGACCGACTCCTCGGGGTAGCCCCTGAGGGAGTTATGGTAAACCTTGAGAATAAATTAATAGCAAAGAATAGACAACCATGAGTAACAAATTACTTATCGGAGCGCTCTCACTCCTTATCGCTGTCCCTGCCGCCTTCGGTCAGGAGAAGCTGGTCAAGCAGGTAGAGCGTATGGCCAAGAAGGACGACGTCAATGTACAGGAGGCGCGTAACTTCCTCAAGCCCGCATTTGAGAACCCTGAGACTGCCAACGACGCCAAGACTTGGTGGGTCGCAGGTCTCATCGAGGAGCAGCAGGTGAAGCGTGACTACCTCCAGCTCTCACTCGGCAAGGAGATCAATCAGGACGCCTTCTATAAGGCCGTCGCTGATATGACCGACTACTACACCAAGGCTGACTCCCTCGACCGTCTCCCCAATGAGAAGGGCAAGGTAAAGCAGCACTTCGACAAGAAGATCTCTGAGTCCCTCGCCACCTACTACGGCTTCCTCGTCAATGGAGGTGCTGCCGCTATGGACGGAGGTGATGTCTGCAAGGCTCACGACTACTTCCAGAAGTTTATGGACGTGAAGAAGATGGACCTCTTCCAGGGGACCCCCACCGCTGAGCAGGACTCTATGTCGATGCAGATCGGGTTCTTCAACGCCTACACCCTCACTCAGTGCAATAAGGACGACAAGCAGGGCGCCATCGCCGCCTACGAGGCGATCAAGGACGTCCCCTTCCGTCAGAATGACGTCTACCAGCTCCTCGCTCAGTCCTACCTGCAGGCAGGTGACACCGTGGGCTTTATGAAGACGCTCGACGAGGGTGTGACCCTCTTCCCGGAGGAGAATTTCTACCTCTTCAATAAGATCAACATCCTCATCCAGCAGGGTCGTCACGAGGACGCCAAGGCTTACCTCGACAAGGCCATCGCCGCCAACCCCGACAACAAGCAGCTCTACTTCGTCCTCGCCAACGTCTACGAGCAGGGCTTCAAGGATATGGCAAAGGCTGAGGAGTCCTTCCAGAAGGCACTCGCCATCGATCCGCAGTACGCAGAGGCTATGCTCGGTCTCGGTCGCGTCTACTTCAATCAGGGTGCCAACATCCAGTCTGAGGCCAACTCGATCACCGACGAGGCCCAGTACAAGGCCAAGGTCGATGAGGCTAAGGTCTACTTCGAGAAGGCTCTGCCCTTCTTCGAGAAGGCTGTGGAGCTCAATCCTGACGACACCCAGTACCTCGTCGCTCTCCGTGGCATCTACTACAACCTCGGTATGAACGATAAGTACAATGAGATCGACCAGAAGATCCAGAATAAGTGATCTCTGATCTCTGACTAACATCCCTCCCGGCGGGACGGCACCTCAGTGTGTCGTCCCGCTTTTTTTGTGCCCCTTTTTTCCCCCTCCCTCTGACGAAAGTCTAATACCGATATTAGAGATCTCTAATATCGGTAAAAGAAATCCACCGAAGGTGACGGCCTTAATGCGAGTCCAGAAATTCCATCGTCCCTATGTGAAGAGAAGGTGCTGTCCCATACCCGCTGGTCGCCCTCCATGGGTGACGCTTCTCATAAATGCTACCCTTTTAGCTATTATTCCTTAGATTTGTCCTGTACGATAAGAATTCATCTCCAAGAGAGATGAACAGACTTCACGAGTATTTCAGCCTGAGTAAAATAATGATGAAAGCAATCAACCACCAAGCCTCTCTCCTCTGTATAGTGCTCCTTAGCCTATGCACGTCCTGCATTACCATTACGGGCCTGACTGATGGATACGATAAGCTCACAACTACCAATAAGGAGCATGTCTGCTACCTCAGAGACTCAAAAGCAGCCGGCGCCATTACCACCGGCACAATCTACTTGGTGTCAGCCGGTGAGCTGAAACAGATTATTGAGAAAAGCGATAAGCGGTACCAGATCGTCTACGAGTACAATCCTAATTGCCCATCCGACGTGTGTGTCCCGATATCCACCTTTGTCTCGCTCTGCGAGAAGTATGATGCCGAGCCGATCGTTCTGGTAAGGTATCTGGATAATGCTCTATTTGACCTCAGCGTGGGAGACATCCCTCTCTACGGGATTGACCACAGTATGTACAAGCCGAGAGCAGTGTACAAGTATGTCCCGCTCTACCTGACCGACCTTACAGGCCATGAGATAAAGGATGATGGTAGCGGCAACTTATTTGTTTTTGAGAAGGGTTCCTTTAAGATACGGACAGACATCAACAGCATAGGCAACTGGTACAATAGTGCCGGGGCAGATCTGCAGTGATACCACTGGTATATGCAGAGATCGGGAGGTTGGTCTATGGTCACAGACTGCGGTTTATTCCTAGAGCCCACTAGGTGTCACTCAAAACGAGGAGCACGTAGAGGGAGCGATACCCTATCAGGGTCGTATTATAATGACGGCAAACTATAGACCCGGAGTCATCGGCACTGCGTGCCTCGACACCCGGTCTAAAAAGCGATGATCCCTCAGGGGCTTCTCTCCTGCGGGATCCACCGATCACAGAGACGGAGCCTGCCGGGATCCATCACCTCATGGGCGACCTTCCCGTCGCCTATACGAAGCTTAGTCCTCAGGGTCGCCAATTGAGGGATCGCCGTAAGGCACCACTGATCTCCTCCGGAGAGCCGCCGGAGGTGTGGGGGCTTTTCGGTACATTTGTAGGTGGCAATCATTTCTCCTCCATATATAAATGTAGTATGACACGCAGATCTCTCACCTATATCGTGGCGCTGCTCTCAGCCCTACTCCTCCTCGCCTCCTGCAATGGGAAGAAGCGACGGAGCACCACTGGCGCCACCGGCAATGCCCTCAGCCTGATCGCCGTCGTCCCTGACGGCAACATAGACAATCAGGCGCTCCGGGACAGCATCACCTTCTACTTCGGGCAGCCGGTGACGATCCTGCCGCAGCCGGAGCCGATGACGGACATCTCCTTCGTGGAGGCGTCCAACTTCGTCTCCTTTGTCCGCCGGGTCCGCAACATCCTCTACGTCTCCATCGACCCGGAGACCTACAGTGGTCCCTCTGTAGGGCTGTCGCGCAATGACTATGCCTCCGGGCAGCTGATCATCCACGCCAAGGGGCGCAACCTCGACGACATCTACACCCTCCTGCAGAGCCGGGGGGATCAGCTGGTCCAGCTGATCTACACCGAGGAGCTGAAGCGCCGGCAGGACTACTTAGAGCAGACCTTCTCCAATCCCATCCGTCAGCTCATCGAGGACTCCGTTGGTGTGACGATGAATCCGCCCACGGGACTGGACTTCACAAGGGCACAGAGGGGGCTTGTCTGGGCATCCAATATGGATCAGTCCAAGCGGATCGACCTCGTCGTCTACTCCATCCCCTACCGCAATCCCAATACCTTCACCGAGGAGTACTTCACCGAGCTACGCGACTCGATCCTCGGGAGCATCATCACCGGGAAGTACCCCGGCAGCCAAATGACGACGACGAAGCGGGATGCTCCGCCCTTCAATTACTACCACGGCATGACCTACCTCGGGGACTACCGAGGCGAGCTGAGGGGGCTCTGGGAGATGACGAATGATATGATGGGCGGCTCCTTCGTGATGCAGGGGATGCTGGATAAGAGTGGGCGAAACCTGGTCATCGGTGAGGTCTTCATCTACGCACCCGGTGAGAAGCAGCGG
The DNA here is from genome assembly GCF_056590575.1 of Porphyromonas sp. C0041D3. Lineage (NCBI taxonomy): Bacteria > Pseudomonadati > Bacteroidota > Bacteroidia > Bacteroidales > Porphyromonadaceae > Porphyromonas > Porphyromonas sp. C0041D3. The sequence continues at coordinate 7,734 of NZ_JBWPWJ010000012.1, read as the reverse complement.
AATATGCTGCTGAATGCGGAGGCGAGCCTCTACACGATCCGCCCGATAGGGGCAGACTTCAGGACACATAAGATGCCCAATACCATGGACGAACTTGTCGTCACCCCCACACCGGATGGCGTGGAAGAAGAGATACCGACAGAATGAGTAAGCCGGAAGATAAGAAAAGGAAAGAGCAAGCGCTCCACGAGACCACTCCGCGCGTCGGTCTGACGCACGGGGACTTCAATGGCATCGGCTACGAGGTGATCCTCCGATGCCTCGCTGACAGCCGGATGCTGCGCCTGATGACGCCGGTCCTGTATGGCTCCGAAGCGATCTACAATTACTACAGGAAGCGCTTTACCCTCGACCTGCCCGAGAGACTTCACCGCATCGAACACGCCGATGAGGCTCGCGAGGGAGAGATCAATATCATCGAGACCGACGCCACCGGCATCGACCTCCACGTCACCCCCGGTGAACCTACACGGGCTGCCGGGCTGCTCGCTGCTCGTGCGCTGAGAGATGCGGCTGAGGATCTGGTCGCCGGGCGGCTGGATGGGGTGGTGACCGCACCGATACACAAGGATATGACAACGGGGGCGGAGTTTCCCTTTACGGGGCACACAGAGTTCTTCGCCTCCTACTTCCCCGAGAGCCACCCACTGATGCTCTTCACCGAGCCGTCAGGGATGCATGTGGCGCTGGCGACGATCCACGAGCCCCTATCGGCGGTCCCCTCGCTGATCACGAGGGAGCAACTGATGTCCTCTATCGTGACGCTGGAGCAGTCGCTGATACGAGACTTCGGCATCGTCAAGCCCCGCATAGTCGTGATGGGTCTCAATCCTCATGCGGGAGAGAATGGTCTCATCGGGCGTGAGGAGCCGGATGTGATCGCCCCCGCCATCGAGGAGGCATGGCAGAGAGGGATACAGGTCTTTGGCCCCGTGGCTCCGGACGGACTCTGGGGGAGCGGCAGCTACCGCACCTTTGACGGCATCCTCGCGATGTACCACGATCAGGGGCTGATCCCCTTCAAGCTCCTGGCGATGGACACGGGGGTCAATGTCACCACCGGGCTCCCGATCGTCCGCACTTCGCCCGACCATGGCACCGCCTACGACATTGCCGGCCGAGGGATCGCCAATCCGCAGTCCTTCCGCTCCGCGATCTACACGGCCATAGACATCATCGCCAGCCGCCGCAGCTACGACCGGATCACGGCTGACCCACTGCCCACCAGCATCATCTCCGACGAGAGACGTCCATGAAGTACCTCCTGATCATCAATCCGGTCTCCGGCCCCGACGCCAATGCGATCGAGATGGCGTCGAGGGCGGTGTCTCTGCTGCTGGAGCAGGGGCACGAGGTGACCTGCTTCGTCACCCGGGAGCCGGACGATGCCTACCACCGCGCTCTCGACCCGGGAGACGCTGATGTCGTCGTGGTGATGGGGGGTGACGGGACCGTCAATGAGGTGGGTCGCGCACTCATCGGCACCGACACGGTGATGGGGATCCTGCCCAATGGGAGCGGAAACGGCCTCGCTCGTGAGCTCCATATCCCGATGGAGCTGGAGCCGGCGATCGAGGTGCTGCTACGCCATGAGGTGCAGCGGATCGACACCGGTCGGGTCAATGGGAAGCCCTTCCTCTGCACCTGCGGCATAGGGCTGGATGCGGCGGTGTCGGAGAAGTTCTCTGCCAGCAAGACCAGAGGCTTCATCAGCTACATCGCTGACACGGTGGACCTCTTCGGTCAGTACCATGCGGGGGACTATAGAGTCACCATCGACGGTGAGGAGAGTGAGGTGCATGCCTACATCGTCTCGGTGGCCAATGCATCGCAGTATGGCAACAACGCCTTCATTGCCCCGGATGCGTCGATGGTGGATGGCATGCTGGACGTGACGGCGATCGAGGAGTTTCCGGCCGCTGAGGCAGGCATGATCGCCTACCGGCTCTTCAGCGGCGACCTGACAGAGAGCAAGTACACCCGACAACTGCGCGGCCGACAGATCACGATCCGGACCGACAAGTCGGTCATCTACCACATCGACGGCGATGCGATGGAGGAGACCCACGAGCTCCGGATAGAGGCGGTGCCACGGAGCCTGAGCGTCTGCTCCGGCAGGCCTGAGGACCGAGACAAGACGATCTTTGACTTCCTCCACACGGTGCGCAGCAATGCCCAAAGGCTCAGCGCCGGCGTGGCAGACCTTTTTACCCCCAAGCAACGCTAAGCAGACTATATACAAGTGGACATACAAGAGGCAACATTCATCAAGAGCAGCCGCAGCGTGGCGGAGTGCCCCGATGATGATCGTGTGGAGCTGGCGCTCATCGGACGATCCAACGTCGGGAAATCCTCCCTGATCAATATGCTGACCCAGCGGAGGGATCTCGCCAAGACGTCCCAGACGCCCGGTAAGACGCAGCTGATCAATCACTTCCTCATCGACGACCGCTTCTACATCGTCGACCTGCCCGGCTACGGCTACGCCAAGGTGCCGAAGCCCATGCGGCAGCAGCTCGAGCGGATGATCGATGACTACGTGAGCCATCGGTGGCAGATGTCCTGCCTCTTCGTGCTGATCGACATACGCCACGCACCTCTCCGGATCGACCTCGACTTCATCAATCACCTCGGAGTGAATAATGTACCCTTTGCCCTCATCTTCACAAAGGCAGATAAGCTCTCCAAGTCGGCTGCCCGCCGCAGCGTAGACGCCTACCTCGATAAGCTCCGTGAGGAGTGGGATGAGCTGCCGCCCTACTTCGTCACCTCCTCGCTCAAGAGCGAGGGAAGGGAAGAGCTACTGGACTACTTCGAGTCACTCCTCTGAGTCCCATCCTTATGAGACTAAGAGATTACCTCCTACTGATCCTCGCGACACTCCTCTGGCTCCCTCTCCACGCTGAGGAGACCCCGCTGAAGCTCCGCTACGATCGCCCAGCCAAGGCCTTCGAGGCCATGCTCCCGATCGGCAACGGCCGGCTCGGGCTGATGACCGGTGGTGAGGTGCGGAGCGAGCGACTGATCCTCAATGAGATCTCCATGTGGAGCGGCAGTGTCGACAGTACTGCCTACGACATCGATGCGGTAAGCCACCTGCCGATGATCCGACATGCGCTCCTCGACGGGGACAATCTCCAGGCGCAGAGGCTGATGTACAAGTACTTCCGCTGCGGAGGCAAGGGGAGCGGACTCCCTGACGGTGCCCACTCGCCCTACGGCAGCTACCAGATGCTCGCCTACATGACCCTCAACCACCACCTGCCTAAGGGGGCGGAGACGGGCTACCGGCGCGAGCTGGACCTACGGACGGCGGTGACGCATACGTTCTTTGACCTCAATGGGGTGCGGTACAATCGCTCCTACTTCGCCTCTCGTAAGGACGATGTGCTGGTGATCCACCTCGGTGCGGATCATAAGGGGAGGGTCTCCTTTGACCTCTCTCTCTCCCGCCCCGAGGGGGGCACGATCGAGGGGACGGACGTGGGACTACGCCTGACCGGCTCGCTGCCGGACGGCTTTGGGGGCGAGGGGACCCGCTACGAGGCGGAGGTGCGCTGCATCCCTACCGGCGGCAAGATGCGAGTGAAGGGGAGCCGCCTCTCCGTCTCCCACGCCGATGACGTGATCCTCCTCGTCGCTGCTCGGACCGACCTCATCCCCGCCGGCGGTGTCGCTCCGGAGCCACCGTCAGACCGACTGGATGAGGTGGAGGACCTCGCCTACGAGACGATCTACAAGCGACATCTCAAGGAGTACAGCCGGCTCTTTGACCGCGTGAACCTCCACCTCGGGGCGCCGACGGAGGCAGCCGAGCGGACGACCGACTACCGCATCCGCCGCTATCAGGACAATGAGGACCCCTCCCTCGCGGCACTCTACTTCCAGTACGGCCGCTACCTGATGATCTCCGGCTGCCGTCCCGACAGCTGGCCGCTCAATCTCCAAGGGCTTTGGGGCGAAGGGATCCAGCTGCCGTGGAATGCGGACTACCACCTCAATATCAACGTCCAGATGAATTACTGGCCCGCCGAGGTGGCCAATCTCTCCGAGCTTCATCGCTCGCTGATCGACTTCACCACAGCCCTCCGGGAGAGCGGGCAGAAGACCGCCAAGCACTTCTACGGCGCCGAGGGATGGGTGGCGCATATGATGACCAACCCCTTCTACTACACCGCACCCGGTGAGGATGCCTCCTGGGGAGCGACGATGACGGGAGGGGCATGGCTCTGCCGCCGCCTCTGGGACCACTACGACTTTACCCGCGACACCACCTACCTCAGAGCGATCTACCCGACACTCCTCGATGCGTCCCGCTTCTTCCTCTCCACGATGATCCGGGAGCCGAGGGAGGGGTGGCTCGTCACCGCACCCTCCTCCTCGCCGGAGAATGGCTTTTACCTCCCCGGCGACTCGACCCACATCGCCTACATCTGCATGGGACCGACGATGGACACGCAGCTGGTCGGTGAGCTCTACCGCCATACGCTGCGCGCCGCCGAGATCCTCGGCACCTACGATCCCGACCTGACCCGGATGGCGAATGCCCTGCCGCTCCTCCCACCGATGCAGGTCAGCAAGGAGGGCTACCTCATGGAGTGGCTTGAGGACTACCGCGAGATGGACATCCACCACCGCCACGTCTCGCACCTCTACGGGCTCTACCCGGGAGATGCGATCACCACACGCGAGACGCCCGAGCTGGCCGAGGCGGCACGCGTCACCCTCCGGAGGCGAGGCGATGCCGGCACAGGCTGGAGCCGGGCGTGGAAGATCAATTTCTGGGCACGGCTCAAGGACGGCAACCACGCCGCCAAGCTCCTCAAGAGTCTCTTTGTCCCCGCCTTTGACGAAAAGGGAGAGCTGGTCAATATAGGTGGCACGCTGCCCAATCTCTTCTGCGCCCACCCGCCCTTCCAGATCGACGGCAACTTCGGCGGCACCGCCGGCATCGCCGAGATGCTCCTTCAGAGCCACGAGGGGGTGATCGAGCTCCTCCCCGCCCTGCCGGACCTCTGGCACAGCGGCAGCTACAGCGGACTCTGCGCCCGTGGTGGCGTGGAGGTGGACTGCAGCTGGAGCGAGGGGAAGGTGACCGAGGTGACGCTCCGCAACCGCCTCGCCGGCCCCACCACGGTGACCCTCCGCGATGCCACCCGCGACCAAGAGCAGCAGGTGACCCTCATTCCTGGCACGCCCTTCACCCTCCGTCCCTAAGCCCCCGATGATCCCTGTTTTCACCAATACCTATAGGTGGAGACGTGGCGCCACGAAGAGGAATATTTCTCTTACATTTGTCTCAAAGAAATCCATTAGAGTACGATAGCTATGCTTACCAAAAGGATCCTATACCTCCGCGGACTCGGGACGGCGATGGTGACGCCCTTCACCGATGACGCCTCCAAGAGCGTCGACTACGATCGCCTCCGCCTGCTGATCCGCCGCCAGATAGAGGGCAAGGCGGACTTCCTCGTCGCCCTCGGCACCTCCGCCGAGACCCCCACGCTCACGGAGGAGGAGCAGGACCGGGTCATCCGGACCTTCGTGGAGGTCAATCAGGACCGCCTGCCGCTCGTCGTCGGCGTCTCCTCCAATAGCACCCTCAAGGTGATCACCCGCCTCACCACGATGGACCTCACCGGCATCGATGCCGCTCTGGTGGTCTGCCCCTTCTACAATAAGCCCTCTCAGGAGGGGCTCTACCGCCACTTCCGCACCATCGCCGAGGCGTCGCCCATCCCGATCATCATCTACAACGTCCCCTCGCGCACCGGGGTGAATATGCTCCCCGAGACCACCATCCGCCTAGCCAACGACTGCCCCGCCATCGTCGGCATCAAGGAGGCGAGCGGCATCGTCGGGCAGATCGATCTCGTCCGGCATCGCGCGCCGGAGGACTTCTTCGTCCTCTCGGGTGACGATACCATCACCTATCCCCTGATGACTATGGGCATCGATGGCGTGATCTCCGTGATCGGCAACGCCTACCCCGCCACCTTTGCCGAGATGGTTCACCTGCTCGCTGAGGGGAAGGATAAGGAGGCGCTCCACACCCACCGGCTCCTCAAGGAGACCTTCCGCCTCCTCTTCGTGGACGGCAACCCCTCCGGAGCCAAGGCGCTCCTCAGCCTGATGGGGCTGGCACCCAACGTCCTCCGACTGCCCCTCGTGCCGGTGTCGGAGAAGACCCTCGCCGCCCTTAAGTCCGAGTACAGCTCCGTCAAGGCGGATCCCGCCTTCCGTGACTGAGGCGAGATGGTGTCCCTGCAGTGCGACCCCTTGCGGGTCGCACTGATAATTTCGTTTCCATAATACAATAACGACTATATGCAATCTACCTCTACGCTTAAGGGCAAACTGATCGTGATGAACTTCCTGGAGTACGCCGTCTGGGGGGCCTGGCTGATCTCCCTCGGCGTCTACCTCGGGACGCTCGACTTCACCGGCGGGCAGATCGGTGCTTTCTTTGCCACCATGGGCATCGCCTCGATCTTTATGCCGACACTGATGGGCATCGTCGCTGACAAGTGGATCCCCGACGAGCGGCTCACCTCGATCTGTCACCTCATCGCCGGAGGGCTGATGATCGCCGCCGCACAGGTGACCGACTTCACCTCCCTCTACACGCTGATCCTGCTGAGCGTCTGCTTCTATATGCCGACCCTTGGGCTCACCAATGCCACCGCCTACTCGGCACTCAACCGCGCAGGGCTCGACACCGTGAAGCACTTCCCCCCGATCCGCGTCTTCGGCACCGTGGGCTTCATCTGCGCGATGCTGGTGGTGGACAACCTCGGCTTCAAGACATCTGCGACACAGCTCTACATCTCCGCCGGACTCTCCTTTGCCCTCGCGGCATGGATGTTTGTCTTCCCCTCGAGCCGGATCATCCGCAAGCCACGGACCGGGGACGAGGGGCTGCTGGAGAAGCTGGGGCTGGAGGCCTTCCGCCTCTTCAAGCGGCACGACATGGCGATCTTCTTCCTCTTCTCCGTGCTCCTCGGCATCTGTCTCCAGATCACCAACGCCTTTGCCAACGTCTACATCACCGGCTTCGGTGAGGACCCCGCCTACGCCGGCACCTTCGGTGTGGAGCACTCCGGCACGCTGATCTCCCTCTCGCAGATCTCCGAGGCGCTCTGCATCCTGATGATCCCCTTCTTCCTCAAGCGCTTTGGCATCAAGGCGGTGATGATGATCAGCTTCATGGCGTGGGTGCTGCGCTTCGCCTTCCTCGGCTGGGGCAATCCCGGCGACGGGGTGTCGCTCCTGATCCTCTCGATGATCATCTACGGGGTCGCCTTTGACTTCTTCAATATCAGCGGCTCGCTCTATGTGGATAAGCAGACCACGCCTGAGCTGCGCTCATCGGCTCAGGGTGTCTTCCTGATGATGACGAATGGGCTCGGCTCCACGATCGGTGCCTATGCGGCGGGCTTTGTGGTCGATCGGGTCGGCTTCCCGGAGAGCTGGTTTATCTTCGCCGGCTATGCGCTCGTCGCCGGGATCCTCTTCTGGCTCCTCTTCCACGACCGCTCGGCCGAGTGACGACACTCGGTTGAGCTCACCCTCCCACTCTGTGATCTCTATCCTCTTGATAAAGAGGGAGATCACAGGAAAAACGGGGAAATTGTAAGGTAGAGATAGCACGTTACATAATCAATTCAAAAAACCTTTGTATATTTGCACTCAGAGGTACATGTTTTCCCTCAAAATTTTAGGGTTCTGCGGTTT
>NZ_JBWPWJ010000011.1:0-43706 GCF_056590575.1 Porphyromonas sp. C0041D3 | reverse complement strand
TTATGCTCATCACCAAGGAAGGGATGGAGAGTGAGGTGGAGGAGATACGCAATATCGCCAACTTCCTCAGATCAAACGCCACCCCCATTCTGAGGTACTTCTACCGCAGAGAGAACAATGCCAAGGCGGAGGCTCTCAACCAAAACCTCCAGCGCTTCATCAGCGTCAACTACGGTGCTAGAAACTCTGACTTCTTTCTCTACCGAGTCGCCCTCCACTTCTCCTAAATCCCTCACATCAACAAACCCCCTTTCACTATCCTCCCCCTCCCAGCACATCAAAATGCGAATTAGCCGGGCAGCCCCAAAAGGTCAAAAGGAGAGGCACTTGGAGCAACCAACTAAAAGTACTACCTTTGCAGTCGCAAATGTCACCCGGACGTACGGGGTGATTATGCGTCATTATTCACACTCATTTTCATTGTTACTAGATTATGTATCTGGATACAGCTAAGAAGAAGGAAATCTTCGGTGAGTATGGTACGTCAGACCAGGACACCGGCTCAGCAGAGAGCCAGATCGCTCTCTTTACGTACCGCATCTCTCACCTCACGGAGCACCTCAAGAAGCACCCGCAGGACTTCAATACCTCTCGCTCTATGAAGCTCCTCATCGGTAAGCGCCGCCACCTGCTCGACTATCTGATGCGCAACGACATTGATCGCTACCGCGCCATCATCGAGAAACTACACATCCGCAGATAATCATTATCACCCAAGAGAGGGTGTCCGGGGTCAATAATCAACGAAAGTAAGGTCAAAACCCCACAAAGCTTGCAAGAAGTAAAAAACTTTCTTACCTTTGCAGAGCAATAGCACGAAAGTTTTTGGTCCGTTCGTCTAACGGTTAGGACGCAAGATTCTCATTCTTGAAATAAGGGTTCGATTCCCCTACGGACTACTATTCATCCCGACTTCTTGCAGGGACACACTCTCCTAAGGGTGCAGATAGAATAATCCAATCATGGCAAATCATAAGTCAGCACTTAAGAGAATCAGACAAGCCAGCGCTCGTCGCACGCGCAATCGCTACTATGGTAAGACGATGCGTAATGCAGTTCGCGACTTCCGTGCCCTCGACGATGCAGCCAAGGCAGAGGAGACTCTCCCGAAGGTCACATCACTGATCGATCGTATGGCCGGCAAGGGTCACATCCACAAGAATAAGGCTGCCAACCTGAAGCACTCCCTCGCAGAGAAGGTTAATAGCCTCAAGGGTCAGCAGGCTAACGCCTAAGAAGCCGAAGTCATCGCCCTCGAAACGATCTCGGCCCAAGCTATTTGGTCCGTTCGTCTATCGGTTAGGACGCAAGATTTTCATTCTTGAAAGATGAGTTCGACTCTCATACGGACTACATAGTATACGAGAGCTGTCAGTCACTACGACTGACAGCTCTTTTTTTCGCACCATCCCACCGGACATCCGGAGACAGGCCGGGCAAGATCCGGACAGAAGAGCGCGCAAGTGCGCCGCACAGCAAGCCCAGGGAAATGAGGTCCGTCGCCCGAGTAGCTCTCGCTGATCTCTAATACCGATATTAGTCTAGACTAATATCGGTATTAGAGATCACTATTATCGGTATTAGTTTGGCATCATCCTTGATCTCCTTTTTCCGAGACGACTCTAGCAGGGGTGACGCATTTGAGCAGTGCAGAAACTATTCAACTCATTGTGAAGAGTGGAAGACGAAGCACCCCGACAGGGGTGCCCGCTTTTTAGCCACGTGGTCGAGGGGCGTAGCCCCGATGACCCGTGGATCAGGCATTGCAAGCGATCCTGCGACCCCGCCAGGGTGTCGCACTATCAAGCTTGCCCGGGGAATGTGACGCCCAAAGGGGGGCTCTAGGAAAGGGAATTTCTGCTCGGCGACCCGCAAGGGGTCGAGGGGATTAAGGCGGGTATTGACACATCGGTCACCGCTTCGCGGATGACCGATGCCTATGGAGCGAGCACCCTTCGGGTGCCTCAGGGATAAGCCCCCTTCGGTACTTAATTAACCTAATGCTCAAATGCGTCACCCCAAACGACTCTATGGAGACAATTGGTCATATCTGGGCAATTTGGTACTTTTACCCCTAAGTATAAACGATACTCTTATCCGATCACTTATGAAATTTACAGTAGGCAGTCAGCAGCTCAGCAGCAGACTATCGATCATCAGCCGCGTGATCCCCTCCTCCGGCAAGACCGGTGGCACATCGGCCATCATCAACGACATACTCTTTGAGATCAAGGGAGGCATCATCCGTATGACCGGGACAGACGGCGAGACGCGCCTCACCCTGTCGCTCCGCACTCAGTCGCACGAGGGCGAGGACTACACCATCTGCATCCGACCGGAGCACCTCCTGCTCCCCCTCAAGGAGCTCCCCGCTCAGGACCTCACCTTCGACATCGACACAGACAATCAGCACATCAACGTCCGGTACAATAACGGCCACTTCGACTTCGTCGGACAGGACGCCACGAATTACCCCGAGGTAGAGGCGCTGGACGATCAGTCGACAGTCCTGGATCTGCCCACGAGTGTATTCAGCAGGGGACTGACCTACACCGACTATGCAGTATCGGTGGAGGACACCCGGCCCCTCTTGGGCGGAGTGCACATTGACATCAATAAGGAGCAGATCGCATTCTCTGCCACCGACGGCTATATGATGGCGCTGTACAAAAATCGCTCTGTGCAGCTCACGGACGCTCCCGAGAGCAAGTCCTTCACGCTGCCGGGCAAGCCGGTATCGCTGATCAAGCTCCTCTTCACTCACCGAGGCAACGACTCCGCACCGGAGGCGGAGGGGACTGATAGTGAGACAGAGATCTCCTCGCCGACGCTTGAGGATACGATCCGGGTGACCGTGTATGTCAATTACGCCACCTTTGAGCGTGAGGATATGCGCCTCCAGTGTCGCCTGCTCGATGGCAAGTACCCCAATTGCGAGAGCGTCATCCCTCAGGACAATGACAAGAGCATCATCGCCGACCGATCGCAGCTGCTGGCTGCATTTAGGCGCGTCTCGATTTTTGCCAATGACGCCACCAAGCTGATCAACTTAGTCCTGACGCCCAATCAGCTGCAACTGGATGCAAAAGACCTCGGCTACTCGACCTCTGCACAAGAGACACTGCCGGTCAACTACAGCGGTACGGAGAAGTTTGAGATCGCCTTCAGCGCCATCCACCTGATCAAGATCCTCAATATACTCCCCGGAAATGAAGTGGAGCTCCTGCTTGGAGATCGCGCTCACGCCGCCATCATCACGCCACAGGAGCGGGATGAGGAGGAGACGATTATTGCCGTAGATATGCCTCTGCTGATATGAGCGAGCTCGATACCCTTCCGCAGCTTCGACTGGAGCGCCCGCTTGTATTTTTCGATCTCGAGACGACCGGGACGGACCCGGCGAGGGATCGGATCGTAGAGATCGCCCTCGTCAAGGTGATGCCTGACGGGAGCAAGGAGACCTTCTCCTCTCGTGTCAATCCTCAGTGCCACATACCGGAGTCGACGACGGCGGTCCACGGCATCAGTGATGCGGATGTGGCTGAGGCACCCACCTTTGCTGATATAGCGAAGCGTGTGGCCGGCTTCATCGAGGGGTGCGACCTTGCGGGATACAATTGCAACCGCTTCGATATGCCGATGCTGAGCGAGGAGTTTTATCGCTCCGGGGTACCGGTCGACCTGCACAGCCGGAAGGTGGTCGACGTACAGGTGATCTACCACAAGCGCGAGGCGAGGACGCTCTCCGCGGCCCATGAGTTTTACTGCGGATGCACCTTCGACGGAGCACACGGAGCGCTGGCTGACACCGAGGCGACCTACAATGTCCTGCGCGGTCAGCTTGCCAAGTACGATGACCTCCCCAATGATGTCGACAGTCTAGACGAGTACACCACGCAGCGCCGTGTGGTGGACTTCGCCGGGCGATTCATCTACAACGATAAGGACGAGGTGGTCTTTAACTTCGGAAAGTACAAGGGCCGACTCGTCTCCGATGTGCTCGCCAAGGAGCCAGGCTACTTCGGCTGGATGATGAATGGCGACTTCCCAGGGGACACGAAGTTTCAGCTCCAGAAGATCAAGAAAGCCATTGACCTACAGAGCGAAAAGCCCGACCATGCCTAACCTAAGCGGTAAGCACATTGTCCTCGGGGTCACCGGGAGCATCGCAGCCTACAAGGCTGCTCCACTGATCCGACTCCTCGTCAAGGCAGGCGCTGAGGTGCAGGTGGTGATGACGGCAGCAGCGAGGGAATTCATCACCCCGCTCACCCTCTCCACCCTCTCCGGTCGACCGGTGCTGTGCGACTTCTTTGACCACAGCGACGGCACGTGGCACAGCCATGTGGAGCTGGGGCTCTGGGCAGATCTCTTCATAGTCGCCCCGGCCACCGCCTCCACGATGGCCAAGATGGCGTATGGCATAGCTGACAATCTCCTCGTCACCTGCTACCTCGCCACACGAGGACGGGTCTACATCGCCCCGGCAATGGACCTTGACATGTACCGCCACCCTTCGACCATCGCCTCCGCTGACCGGCTCAGAGAGATGGGAGCGACGATACTCGAGGCTGAGGAGGGAGAGCTGGCGAGCCACCTCATAGGCAAGGGTCGACTGCCCGAGCCGGAGGAGATCGTCCGCAGGATAGAGGAGGATATGGCCGAGGCAACGATACTTGCCGGGAAGCGGCTACTGATCACCTCGGGACCAACGTACGAGCGGATCGACCCGGTCCGCTTCATCGGCAATTACTCCTCCGGACGCATGGGCAAGGCACTCGCCGAGCAGGCGATCCGGATGGGTGCAGAGGTCACTCTGGTGACCGGTCCCGCCCAGGTCCTCCCGACTCCCCACGAGAGACTGCGGGTGATCCGGGTCGAGAGTGCTGATGAGATGCTGGAGGCCTGCCGCTCAGTGACCTCGTACCAGATAGCCATCTTCTGTGCCGCCGTGGCAGACTACAAGGTGGCTCATCCCGAGGAGCAGAAGGTAAAGAGGGAGAGTCGACCCTCGATGACGATCGAGCTGGTCTCCAATCCCGACATCGCCGCACTTATGGGCAAGGAAAAGGACAAGGAGCAGATACACATCGGCTTTGCCTTAGAGACCCATCTCGATCTTGAGCAGGTGAGGGGCAAGATGGAGCGGAAGAATTTTGACCTCATCGTCGCTAATACCCTTGAGGACGAGGGAGCAGGATTTGGCACCGACACCAATCGAGTGACACTACTCAGTAGGGACGGCTCTATCGAGCGCTCTCTGCCACTGATGGAGAAGGAGCAGGTAGCACTCGAGATCCTCTACACCCTACCTCAGCTCAGGTAATCGTAGCCCTGCCCCCCTATGCAGATCTTCACTCGCCCTATTGCCCTCCTCGTCACACTCCTGCTGAGCGCGATGGCGGTACCACTCTCAGCCCAGCAATTGGTCACCTCACACGTAGAGGTCGATGCCACAGCGCTGGGCTCGACAGCCGCCAAGGACGCAGAGGGACTGAGTGAGCGGGTACGGCGATTTGCCGACGGCTTCAGCCCCGATGTGCGGCTCAGTATGACCCCCAAGGAGCCTGTCTCGGTATCGATCTACATTCGGCTCACTGCCGGGTCGGGACAGCACTTCACGGGAGACCTCACGCTCACCGCCTACAGACCGATCTACGGGAGTGAGCGGCAGAGTCCGCTCTTCGTGGTGATGGAGCGCGAGATACCCATCTCCACAAGCGAGGCGGGGACCTACTTTCCCCTACCCGGTTCTATCCCGGAGAGCATCCTCGGGCGTCGACTCTACTACTACCTGACGATGTCGATGCTGCTCTACTATGACTCCTTTGACACCCTCGGCGGTCAGCCTTTCCTCGATCATCTGCAGCAGAGGTCAGAGCAGCTCAGTGACGCCTGGCGGGAGAGTGGCGACCTCCGCTCGGCTCCCCTCAGCCCGGATCGGCTACTCCCCGAGCTGCGCACAGGTGAGGGCACTCGCGGGCGAGAGCTCTACTGCCTGTACCACAGAGAGGTGCTGGATGAGCCGATGGAGTCGAGGAGCAGAGAGAGCCTCACCTACTGGCTCAAGGAGATGAATAAGCTCCGGCTCTCGATGCAGGCGCCCCGCCTGATCCAGATGATCAGCGAGACTAAGTCGGGAGAGCTGCAGCAGTGGAGCAAAGATCCAGAGGTGAGGAGTCTATTAGAGGAGCTTATCCCCTGGGTCAGAGAATAGAAGGAGTATATGATCACACACTTGCACATCAAGGATTTCATCCTCATAGACCACCTCGAGTGGGACCTCCGAGAGGGCTTCACCTCGATCACCGGTGAGACCGGCGCCGGTAAGTCCATCATCATCGGAGCCATCGAGCTCCTCCTTGGAGGTCGAGCAGACATCCGCAAGATGCTCCGCTCCGGTGCCTCAAAGGCGGTGGTCGAGGCCTCCTTTTGCTTAGAGGAGCGGGTGGGCCTGAAGCCGGTTTTTGAGAAAAACGATCTCGACTACAGCTCCACCTGCATCCTACGGCGCGAGGTGCTCAGGAGCGGAAAAAGCCGAGCGTTTGTCAATGACACACCGGTATCAGCTGGCTTACTCAAGGAGATCGGGGACCACTTGGTCGACATCCACTCTCAGCACCACAATAGGCTCATAGGTGATCCGGACTTCCAGCGCTCCGTGATAGACACGCTCTCGGACAATCAGGGGGAGCGAGAGGCTTACGCCGAGAAGTACGCACTCTACCGGAGACTGTCAGCTCAGCTCGCGTCGGAGCAGGAGCGGGTCCGCAAGCAGCGAGAGGAGGAGGACTACATCTCCTTCCAGTACAAGCAGCTGAGCGACGCCCACATCACTGCGGGTGAGGAGGCTGAGGTCCGTGAGCGTCTCACCATGGCGGAGCATGCCACAGAGATCTCCCAGCTGATGCAGGAGCTGGCAGGGCTTGACGGCTATGGTCGCGAGGAGGAGGTCTCGGTGCTGTCGAGACTGCACACCCTCGCCCACGACTGCAGGGGCTTTGCTGACACCTTTGCCCCTGCAGGGGGGTATGGCGAGCGGCTGGAGGCGGTCTACATCGAGCTTGCCGACATCAGTAGCGATGCGTCTCGTCAGCTGGACGAGATAGAGATCGACCCCCAGGAGGTCGCCCGGCTCCAGGATCGGATGAACCTCCTGCAGTCTCTGATGTACAAGCACAACGTATCGGATGGGGACGGATTGATCCAGCTCCGTGACCAGTACAAGGAGCAGCTGGACTCCATCACCTCGGCGGACGATCGCATAGAGGAGCTACGCCGAGAGGTGGAGCGAGCTCGCCACGATGCAGCGGAGATGGCACAGCAGCTAACGAAGAGCCGGGAGCTAGGGATCAAGTCCTTCGTCCCCTCGCTTATGGAGGCGATCGATGAGCTCGGCATAGCGGGTGCTTCCTTCAGGGTCAGTCTCACCAAGACCAAGGATCTGACCCCGACCGGTGAGGACGAGATCCAATTCCTCATAGCGACCAATAAGCAGACGACCCTCCAGCCTATCGATGAGATCGCCTCCGGTGGAGAGATCTCCAGGATCATGCTTGCCCTCAAGGCGATCATCGCTGAGCGGCAGATCCTCCCGACGATAATCTTCGACGAGATAGACACCGGGGTCAGCGGTCGAGCCGCCGAGCAACTCGGGCGGATCATGAGGCGGCTCAGCCGGCACCTCCAGGTGCTCTCTATCACTCACCTGCCACAGATCGCCGCACAGGCGGACCATCAGGTGGTGGTTGAGAAGGAGGAGGGTCAAGACACCTATAATACCTCTCTCCGGCCCGTCGAGGGCGAGGAGCGAGTCGCGGCAATCGCTGCGATGCTGAGCGGTGCAGCTCAGACCGAGGCAGCTCTCGACAACGCCAGAGAGCTGCTGACGCACACCGAAGACTAATCCCAAACCAATCACTTATACAAAAAACCAATCATGTCTAAAAAAGCTATTTCTACAGAGAAGGCACCGGCAGCCATCGGTCCCTACTCACAGGCCATCTGCACCGGCGATCTTCTCTTCATCTCAGGCCAGCTGGGCCTCAACCCCGAGACCGGTAAGCTCGCCGGTGACACAGTCGAGGAGCAGTGCAGACAGTCCTTTGCCAATATCAAGGCGATCCTTGCCGAGGCCGGTATGACGATGGACAACGTCGTCAAGTGCATCGTCTACCTGACCAATATGGGAGACTTTGCCTCCGTGAACAAGATCTATGCGGAGCAATTTTCTGCTCCCTTCCCGGCACGATGCGCCTTCGCCGTTAGCGCCCTCCCGGCAGGTGGCGTGATCGAGATCGAGGTGACTGCAGCCAAGTAAGGCGATCACTTTAGTACAAAAAAGGCGGGTACTGATCCTATTCCGGATCAGTGCCCGTTTTTTTTTGCTAAGGGCGAAAGCGAGACCACACATCAAAATTGTATGATGCGCTGACTGTGAAAATCTCAGGCAAAAGGACCACGCAAAGGGGCGCGATTGTGTACCTTTGTGGCTCAAAGAGCAAAAGTCATGACTGAAAATCATACCCAAGATCAATCCTCAGTCCGCCGTCAGGTGCTTGCAGTGATTGTCCTCTTCGGCATCATCAGCATGCTGGGAGACGTCGTCCACGAGTCCGCTCGCAGTGTCAATGGTCAGTACCTCAGTCTCCTCGGCGTGTCTGCGGCTCAGGTGGGGCTGGTATTCGGTTTGGGCGAATTCATCGGCTACGCGCTCCGTCTCATCTCCGGTGTCATCCTCGACAAGAGTGGCAAGTACTGGCTCTTCCTCTTCCTCGGCTACGGGGTCCACTTCGTGATACCACTGATGGGCTGCACCACCAGCTGGGGTGTACTCATCGTCCTGATCCTGACAGAGCGGATCGGGAAGGCCTTCCGCAGCCCGGCCAAGGACACGCTCCTCTCCGGGATATCCGAGAGGCAGGTGGGACTGGGCTTCGCATTTGGACTTCAGGAGGCACTGGATCAGCTCGGCGCCTTTCTCGGTCCACTGATCTTCACCGCAGTCTTTTACTACGCCGGTCAGAGTGGTGTGGGGGAGTTTCAGCTCGGGTACAGGCTGCTGGCGATCCCCTTCGTCGTGCTGATGCTCTTCCTCGTATACGCCTGGCGACGGGTGTCACGCTTAGAGCGTGAGCATGGCGCTGTCGCTCCGGCGGGGGAGCCGGGGAGGCTGAGCCGGATGTTCTGGATCTACTCCGCCTTCACCTTCTTCACAGCCTTTGGTCTGCTCAACTTCGGCATCATCGGCTATCACCTCAAGGTGCAGTCCGTTATGTCCGACACGATGATCACGATGCTCTACGCCGGCGCCATGGGTGTCGATGCCTTAGTGGCACTGCTCATCGGGCGAACGTACGACCGACTGAAGGAGTGGACCGGCTCCAAGACGGGGGGCATCCTCGTCCTCCTCATCGTGCCACTCCTCACCCTGCTGCTGCCTATCCTCACCCTCAGCACCTCAGTCCCGGTGGTCATCTCCGGGATGGTGGTCCTGGGAGTGATCCTCGGCGCTCACGAGACCGTGATGCGCTCAGCGATAGCCGACCTGACGCCCTACAAGAAGCGCGGACTCGGCTTCGGACTCTTCAATACCTTCTACGGGCTGGCTCTGCTTGCCGGATCAGCTCTCAGCGGGCTGCTCTACGACAAGGGGCTGACGATGGTCATCATCATCCTCACCGCTGTATCGGAGGGGATTGCCCTCGTCTTCTATGGAGTTATGTATCGTAAGGTAAGAGCAACAGCAGCGTGAGACCACTCTTCCTCATAGGACTCCCCGGAGTGGGCAAGAGCACCATCGGCAGGCTCGTTGCCGAGAGGCTCGAGCTAACATTTGTCGATACAGACCTCTTCGTCGAGAGTCGGTACCACGCCTCCATCTCATCGATGATCGCTTGCTGCGGGATCGACAAGTTCCGCAAGAGAGAGCGAGTGGCTCTGCTGGAGCTGCTACAGGAGGAGGACACCCTCATCGCCACTGGTGGAGGGCTACCTATATGGGAGGACAATATGGACCGCATGCTCGCCCATGGGCTGGTCGTCTACCTCCAATCGCCGCTGGACCTACTCGCCGAGAGGCTCTACAGCGTCCGTGCGACCCGACCGGCAGTGGCTGACAAGACGCGGAGCGAGGTGCGCGACTACCTCGAGATGGTGTCGGAGAAAAGGGAGCCCTACTACTCCCGGGCGCAGGTGGTGGTGTCTATTGGTCACCTGCGGAATGCGGAGGAGGAGCGCATGGCTGCGGAGCAGGTGATAGAGGCGATACGACAATATATGGAGAAGGAGGATGCCTGAGATGGAGAGAAGAGAAAGCCTCAAGGCACTCCTCAGCGGCTCTGACCTCATCACGCCCGAGGAGGTGACCGAGTACATCCCGATGATGGTGCGCACGATATGGCACCAGGGTACCCCCTTTGACCTCCATACTCCGATCCGAAGAGGGCTGCGACCCTCCTCGTCCATCGGTCGCTCCCCTGCCGGCTGTGCACCCGTGGCGCTGGCTCAGCTACTCACTCAAGTGGCGGTAGAGCGCGGCTCCCGAAATCCCCTCTTCCGCTCCCTCGAGCGGGTCTCCGCCCTCGATCCCCGGGTCACCTCCACCGCCTCCGAGCGAGAGATGGCAGGTCGATTTCTCTCGGAGATAGGCACCGCCCTCTCGACGATCTACACGACCGACTTTGGGCTCACCTGGCCGTGGCGTATCCGACTTCTCCTCACCCGGATGGGCTTTCATCAGGCGAGGCTCCACTGGTGGGGGCTGAGAGAAGCAATCGAGCGTAGCCTTCGAGAGGGACTGCCGGTGATCCTCACTGCCGGACGGGAGGACCTCACCTTCCACACGTGGATCGTGGATGGACTGCTCCGCACGGAGGATGCACTCTATCTCCACTGCAACTACGGCTGGGGTGGTCGGGCCAATGGGTACTACCGCTATGGGCGATACGACGTATCCCGAGGACCGATCTTCCGCAGCCCCGAGGAGCAGAGACTGCCTCGCACCTCCTCGGGACGATACCACCTCCTCCCCTCCGTCATCACCCTATGAAGCAGAAGGATAACACTCTATACAGAGCTGAGGCACTGACACTGGGGACGTTTTTCTGCCTCTACGTGGCGCAGTCGATCCCCTCGAGCTTCCTCTCCACAGCACTGCAGGTGATGATGCGGGAGCAGCAGTTCTCCCTCTCCTCCATCGGGCTCCTCCAGCTGGTCAAGCTCCCGTGGATACTGAAGTTCCTCTGGGCGCCCCTGGTGGACCGGCACTGTCTGACGGTGCGGGACTACAAGCGCTGCATCATCGTCTCGGAGGTGATCTACGCCGGACTCCTCTGCGCCATAGGTCTGCTGCAGGTAAGTAGCGACATCTACTTGATCCTCGGGCTGATCATCCTGGCGCTGATCGCCTCCGGGACACAGGACATCGCCACCGACTCCCTCGCAGCGCTGAGCTACGGAGGGCGCGACAAGAGTCTCGTCAATACGATGCAGTCCTCAGGAAGCTTTGCCGGCACACTGGTCGGTAGCGGGCTGCTCTTGGTCGTCCTACACCGCTACGGCTGGCAGGTAGTCCTGCTCTGCCTGGCACTCTTCGTGCTGCTGGCACTGGTACCCTTAGGGCTGGAGCGGCAGATCTCTTTTGAGAAAAAAGATCCCAAGCGACGTGCCGGGATCGGTGACTTCGCCCTCTTCTTTTCCCGGAAGGGGATCTGGCGCCAAGTGCTCTTCCTCCTACTCTTCTACTCGGGCCTGATGGCGATACTGCCTATGCTACGTCCGTGGCTGGTGGACCAGGGGTTTGATATGGGCTCCATAGGCATCCTGAGCGGACTGCTCGGCACCGGTACCGCCTTTGTCAGTTCCATCGTCGCGGGCTTCATCGTCCGACGCATCGGGATCTATCGGGCTCGGAAGCACTTCGCCACACTGATCTTAGTCGCCACACTCTACTTCCTCACGCTGACGCAGGTCGAGGTCAGCACGCTCCTTGTGAGCATCGGTGTGATGCTCCTGTGGGCGGCTTACGGGAGTGCAACGGTCGTCGTCTATGTCTCCTCCATGGAGACCCTGCGTGCGGGCCGCGAGGGGACAGACTTCACGGTGCAGATCGTGATCACCCACCTCTGTGGCATGGGGATGGCGATCCTTGGTGGCGTGGTCGCAGACCATACTGGCTACAGTGGACTCTTTGCCCTTGCCGTGCTGCTGGCACTCATCTCACTTATCTATATACACCTTGCCTATAAAAATGAAAAATAGCGATACCCTCCTCGAGAAGTACAATCAACCTGTCCCCCGCTACACCAGCTACCCGCCTGCCAATTTCTTCCACAGCATAGAGCCGAAGGACTTCCTCGCTGCCGTAGAGGCATCCAATAGTGCCTCGGACAACCACGTCTCCTTCTACATACACATCCCCTTCTGTCGCCAGCTCTGCCACTTCTGCGCCTGCAATTCCTACCCGATGGCTCACCCGGATCGCATCGAGGGGTACGTGGAGGCGCTCCATAGAGAGATCGACCTGATCGCCACGCACCTCACCCCGGGGCGCAAGATCTCACAGATCCACTATGGCGGTGGCAGTCCCACTGCCATACCCGTCCACTACCTCCGCGAGCTCAATGAGCACCTCCTCTCCCTCATGGAGACGATCGACCGACCGGAGATCGCGATCGAGTGCCATCCCGGCTACCTCGATGAGCATGCATGGTCAGAGCTGATCGACTGCCACTTCAGTCGCTACAGTCTCGGGGTGCAAGACTTCGATGAGGAGGTGCTCCGGATCGTCCACCGCGAGCCCCCACGCCTCCCGGTCAGCGAGATCGTGTCGATGCTGCACGACGCAGGGGCGACGGTCAATATGGATCTCCTCTTCGGTCTGCCACGCCAGACGGCGGAGAGCTTTGCGCAATCAGTCCGGATGGCGGCAGAGATCCATCCGGAGCGGATAGTCACCTTTAGCTACGGTCACGTGCCATGGGTACACAAGCGGCAGTTGATCTTAGAGCGGGCAGGTCTCCCGGAGCCGGGCGAGAAGCAGGCTATGTACCGCCGTGCTGCCGACATACTCCACAGCAAGGGCTACCGATCCATCGGGATGGATCACTTTGTCCTCCCATCCGACGAGCTCAGCATAGCTCTTGACGAGGGCCGACTGAGACGAAATTTCCAAGGGTACTGCACCCTCAGGACCACGGCGCAGGTCTATGCTCTCGGTGTCACCGGCATCAGTCAGCTCGGCACCGCCTATGCGCAGAACGGGCGAGACATCACCGAGTACATCGACACCCTCAGTGCCGGTCGACTCTACACCGAGAGAGGCTATCTGCTCTCCCCGAGGGAGCAGATCGTCCGTGAGGTGATCGAGACACTGATGTGTAACTACCGCCTCCGGTGGAGCGAAGTGGCTGAGCGGCTCGGCATAACTGCAGAGGAGACTATGCAGGCAGTGATATACGACCGGGACAAGCTACACGAGATGGCGGCTGACGGGCTGATAAATCTGACCCCAGAGGGCATCGAGCTGCCTATCGGCTCTCCCTACGTACGCTACGTGGCCGCCTCACTCGATCCCCTGATGCAGCAGACGGATAAGCGCTTCTCCAAGCCGGTGTGAGCCGGCACTCTCCCTCGTGGCACCGGTGGTGATTTTTACATAACTTTGCTCTTAGACACAACCACGCTTACCAGCACAAAACTTATGTCAGAGTACTACATACTGAACGGATCTGAGCAACAAGGACCATACACCATCGACCAACTCAGGGGGAGAGTGACCCCACAGACCTATGTGTGGAGAGAGGGACTTGCCGACTGGGTCCAGGCGATCAACCTCCCGGAGCTCTCAGGACTACTTGTCCCTGAGGGGGCTGTACCTCCACCCACACAAGGGCAGACTATTACCACTAAGCCCAAGGACTATCTCGTGGAGTCGATCCTGGTGACCATCTTCTGCTGTATGGTCTTCGGGATCCTGGGGATCGTCTACTCCGCGCAGGCCAATAGTGCCTTCTCGAGCGGAAACGTCGCCGCAGCCAACGAATTTTCCGCTAAGGCGAAGCAGTGGGTCACTTACGGCTTCTGGAGCGGCATTGCCGTAGCTGGGATCTACCTATTCCTTATGATGATTGGTGTCGCCTCAGGCATATCCCTAAGCTGAGATGCGCCCCCGCATCAGGTATCTCCTCATAGTACTGGCACTTGTGGTGGCAGCTGTCGGCTACAAGTGCCTCGACCCATCCGTGGTACCGATCTTCCCGAGGTGTCCCTTTCGGCTACTGACGGGGTACCTCTGCCCAGGCTGTGGGTCGCAACGGGCGATCCACCATCTGCTCAATCTCGACCTCGCCGGAGCCTGGCAAATGAACCCCCTCTTCGTCATCGCCCTACCCTACCTCGCTCTCGCACTGCTCCTCCAGCCACTCGCACACCGCTCCCCTCGCTGCGCCAGACTTAGAGACCTCCTCGTGGGCTACCGCGCATCAGTCTTGATCTTGGTGGTGATCCTGCTCTTCTGGATTGGTCGCAATATAGTGGCGTAGCCATCAGGATTGACACAAAAGCTCCTCCCGTCCATTTTCGACAAGCTTTTGTGACAAAGAAAAAGACTAATTAACGGAGAAAATTTGGTTCAATCACCGATATATTAGAACTTTGTGATGCTAAATGTTTCACCAAACCAAAATAGCAAGATTATGAAAGTCAAGAATATTCTCATCGCCGCAGCGGCACTCGTAGGTCTCACCCTCTTCGCATCTTCGTGCAAGGAGGATGACGGAAATATCCCCGAGAATGCCTCCTCCATTGCCAACACCAAGTGGGTGGCAGAGGTCAAGGACAATAAGACCGACATCGACCCCGTGGCGTGGATCCTCACCTTTGATGGCAACAACCGCTTTACCCTCACGAGCAAGGCGGGCAACCTGGGTGCCGTGAGTCACTCCGGCACCTACATCTACAAGCACCCCAAGGTAACCCTCAGCCTCGACAAGGCGTGGGACGCACAGCCGACAGTACTCTCTTTTGACCTCACCAGGACCTCAGAGGAGACGCTCACAGGCTACCTTTTCACCAAGAAGGTTAAGGTCATCTTTACAAAGGAGAAGAAATAACCTCCTCCCATCTCACGATAAGCACTGCCGGCACTCAGTCGGCAGTGCTTTTTTGTGCCCAAGAGAAGGAAAAAAAGTCGTACGTTTGGGGAGATCATCCCATATAAAGAATGCATTATGAGCGAAAAGAAAACCATCAAGCTCGTCGCTCGCGCTGAGAGCGAGACCGAGTGCCGCACGGAGATCAAGGTCCGGCAATTCACCTTCCTCACCGATGAACCGACCAACGAAGGCGGCACCGATGAGGCTGCCAATCCGGTCGAGGTGCTCCTTGGCGCCCTCGCCGGCTGCGTCAATGTCGTCGCACACCGAGCTGCTGAGCGCATCGGCATCGACCTAAGGAGCCTTCGCCTGACGGTCATCGGGGAGCTGGAGCCTGAGCTGGGGCCGGCTATCCGGAGGATTGACATCCGTATGGAGGCAGACCTCGAGGCCGATGC
This sequence comes from Porphyromonas sp. C0041D3, assembly GCF_056590575.1. Lineage (NCBI taxonomy): Bacteria > Pseudomonadati > Bacteroidota > Bacteroidia > Bacteroidales > Porphyromonadaceae > Porphyromonas > Porphyromonas sp. C0041D3. The sequence continues at coordinate 28,153 of NZ_JBWPWJ010000011.1, read as the reverse complement.
CGACCAGAAGCGCCGCTGGCTGGAGATGACCGAAGCCCACTGCCCCATAGCACAAACGCTCATCCGGGGCACCGTGGTTCACCTCGACCTGATCAAGAAGCAGAGGGACATCTGTTGCTGAGAGAGCCCCATTTTGCCCTCCGATACCATCCATATCCCCCTCCGAACTAATATCGGTATTAGCGGAGACTAATATCGGTATTAGAGAAAACTAATACCGATATTAGACGAATCTAATACCGGTAAAGAAAATTCGTCTGGACTCCCCCTGCCATGCTCTCGAAGCGGGACGGGGGTGTGGGCGATTATTGGTACCTTTGGTCTTGGAAAAATAGAACTCATTGCTATATATGACTCACACGGTAAAAGGGTCCGCTCACAAGGAGCAGGACGTAGAGCCCGAAGTAGTGCTCGACTTTAGTACCCTCAAGTGGCAGGGAGCGCGTCTGGAGCCGATCAAGGAGCATTTGGTCAATCACATCGACCTCATCTCTAAGTCACCCGGCGACAGCAGCACCCGCATCGCCCGGCTACTCTCGCGACGACTGGAGATCGACGAGGACGAGCTACTCATCACCGATGGCGGTGATGGGGCCGTACGACTGATCGCCGATGCACACCGAGGAGCTTGCTCGCTGATCCTCCCTCCCACAGGGATGGAGTTTCGGCAGGCACTGCACCACGCCGGCCATGAGGTAAGGGAGGCCCCGGAGGGGACCCAGCTGGCAGACTTAGTCACAGAGGGTGTCGACTTCGTCTGGCTCTCCGTGCCGAGTAACCCGGACGGCAAGGTCTATCGCCACAGAGACCTCCTCGCGCTCCTCAAGAAGCATCCCGACACGACGATCATCGTCGACCTCTCTATGCGGAAGTATGTCCTCGAGGAGACGCTGAAGGTGTCGGACATCCAGAAGTACCCCAATCTCGTGGTGCTCTCCTCCTTCTCCCGCGCCTACAACCTCGCCGGGCTCTGTGTCGGCTACATCTGCGCCCGACCCGACTTCATCAATGGCCTCAGGGAGGACTACGTCCCTACCGGTATCAGTTCGCTTGCGCTGGAGGCGGTCCACTACGTGCTGGTGCACCCCGCATCCTTCACGATCCCCATCCGCAAGTGGCTGAGGGACGCACGACTGCTCGCCAAGGAAATCGACAAGATCGAGGGCTTCGAGAGCAGGCTCAGTGATGCCCCATTCTTCATAGTAGAGTGCAGCAGTCCTGCTCAGCAGGTGGCGGAGTATCTGCTCAAGGAGCACCATATCCTCGTCGGCACAGCAGCTAAGGGGATCGACATCCATGGCAACGAGCTGCGCATCGCCCCCCTCCCCCATCAGGCGGAGAATGATGCCCTCATCGAGGGACTCAGAGGCTGGGCTGAGGCAGACCACGCGACGCTCTGAGACGACGAGACTGACCATATCATGAGTGTACACCCCGACCGTAAGGCGAGAGACCTTTGGCGGATAGGAGTGTACACTCTTTTTTTAGTTTTACACCCCATACCACAGAGACCATGAGACACCCGGCGATCACTTTCACCCTCTTTCTCCTCATCCTATCGAGCTGTCACTTGGGAGGGGGCAAGTCCTCCGACTACCCTGCCCTGCTCCCGATGCCCGAGGAGGTGGTCTGGCAGGATGGTGGCGTGGTGCCACTCACCAAGGGGCACACGATCGTCCTCCCCTCGGCGGACGAGCGAAACCGCATCCTCGTCGAGGGGCTCAATGCGGACCTCTGCAAGGCGGGCCTGCCCACTCTGGAGCTCACGCCGGAGTACACCTACGGCTCGGTCGTCTGCACGATTGACGCCAAGGAGCTGACCACCCCCGGGGCCTACACCCTCTCTGTCAAGCGTGGCGGTATCCGGATCACTGCTGCCGACGAGGACGGGATAGGCTACGCCATCCAGACTCTTAGGCAGCTGATCCTGCCGACAGGGATCCCGATGGTGGAGATCAAGGACAAGCCTCGGCTTGAGTACCGCGGACTGATGCTGGACGAGAGCCGACACTTCTTCGGTGTGGAGGAGGTGAAAAAGTTGCTCGACGAGATGCAGCGGTACAAGCTCAATCGCCTCCACTGGCACCTCACCGATGCCGGCGGCTGGCGCTTGGAGATCAAGAGTCGCCCACTCCTCACTGAGCGAACCGCCTATCGCACCGAGAGCGACTGGGTGAAGTGGTGGATAGAGGGCGACCGGCGCTATGCAAAGGAGGGGTCGCCAGGTGCCTACGGAGGGTACTACACCCAGGAGCAGGCACGGGAGATCGTCGCCTACGCTGCCGCCCGCGGGATCACGGTGATCCCGGAGATCGAGATGCCGGGCCACAGCGAGGAGGTGCTGCATGCCTACCCGGTGCTGAGCTGCAGCGGTAGAGCTCGGCGAGGGGAGAGTGACTTCTGTATCGGCAACCCGATGAGCTACGAGTTTCTCCGCGATGTGCTGAGCGAGGTGTACGACATCTTCCCCTCCGCCTACATCCACCTCGGCGGGGACGAGGCGGGCAAGCAGGCATGGAAGAGCTGTCCCAAGTGTCGCGAGGTGATGCGCCGTGCCAAGCTCAAGGATGTGGATGAGCTGCAGAGCTACTTCATCCACCGTATGGGCGAGATGATTGAGAAGGACGGTCGACACTTCATCGGCTGGGACGAGATCCTCGAGGGAGGCTTGGCTCCCGGAGCGATCGTCATGTCGTGGAGAGGCATGGAGGGTGGTCTCCGGGCCGCCCGCAGCGGGCATCAGGTGATCATGACCCCCAGCCCACAGTGCTACCTCGACTATTATCAGGAGGACCCTCTCTCCGTGGACTACGAGAGCAACGAGGGCTACTGCGACCTCGCCCAGACCTACGCCCTCGACCCGTTGCCGGAGGAGCTTACCCCTGAGGAGCGTGCCCTGATACACGGGGTGCAGGGAAATATGTGGACGGAGTATGTCAAGACGAATGAAGCTCTTGAGTACAAGATCTTCCCCCGCCTCCTCGCCATCGCCGAGATCGGCTGGACACCGCAGGAGAAGCGATCGTGGGAGGACTTCCGCATACGGATCAATCGGCACATCCCCATGCTCCACGAGCGGGACATACAGGCATATGATCTGACCAATGGGCTTCGGCCCGAGACCGAGGTCGACCGGGATGCCGGTCTCACCCGCATCCGCTGGACCACGGAGCTGGATCCCTGCGAGATGAGGTACCGAGTCGATGGCAAGGTGCCCGAGATGAGTGACCCGCAGATCCGGGAGGACCAGACGATCGAGGTGCGTGACAGCGCTGACATCGTCGTCCGGCAGTTCCGCAACGGCGAGCCGGTAGGCGATCCCGTCACGCTGCGGGTGGACCACCACCGCGCCATCGGCAAGCCGATCCGGTGGGAGACGCCCGTGGAGGGCAAGTACAGCGGGGGAGGATTTGAGACCGTCCTGACGGACGGCTACCGTGGGTCGGTCTCCTTTGGTGACGGACGCTGGTACGGCAACATCGTCACCCCATCCAATATCGGCATACTCGACATGGGCGAGGAGACACTGATCAGTAAGGTCTCCACCCGTTGCATGCACAATACCATCCCCGGGATCTACGCCCCCGAGTGGGTGGAGCTCTCCGTCAGCAGCGACGGCGAGGAGTGGACAGTGGTGGATCGCATCGAGTCCTCGCTCGACCCGGCGGACAGGAAGCTCCACTTCGAGACCTTCACCTTCTACCCCCGCACCACCTGCCGGTACCTCCGGATCCAGTATGAGGAGGCGCAGCGGGGGCAATTCCTCTTTGCCGATGAGCTGGTAGTCTGGTAAGAGAAGCGTGCAAAGTGAGTACCTTAGGACTTGAGACTACCAACTTTTTCCCCTAAATTTGCCTACGAATAAAAACTACAAAACTTATATACAAAATCAATCAACACATGAGTAACCACTTTCTTACCCTCCTCTCCGGAGTGATGAGTCTCGCCGCCGTGGCGATACTCCCCGGCAGAGCGCAGGATGCACAGCAGCAGACGCCTCCGCTGCCGATCGACAAGGATGTGCGGATGGGCAAGCTCGACAACGGGCTCACCTACATCATCCGTCACAACGAGAAGCCCAAGGATAGAGCCCATTTCTACATCTCTCAGCGCGTCGGTAGCGTCCTCGAGGAGGACAACCAGCGCGGTCTCGCTCACTTCCTTGAGCACATGGCCTTCCAGGGTAGCAAGAACTTCCCCGGCAAGGGCATGATCGACTATCTGGAGAAGAATGGTGTAAAATTTGGCTCCAACCTCAATGCCTATACCGCCATCGACGAGACGGTCTACCAGATCATGAACGCCCCTACGACGAATCAGAACTTCGTCGACTCCTGCCTCCTGATCCTCCACGACTGGAGCGGCTACCTCGACCTCACCGATGAGGAGATCGACAACGAGCGTGGCGTGATCCAGGAGGAGTGGCGCACGAGAGACAACGGCTCCATGCGTGCCCTCCAGCAGTTGCTCGCCTCAGCCTTCCCCGAGGGACACCGCTACGGCAATCGTCTACCGATCGGCACGATGGACGTCGTGATGCATTTCCCCTACGATGCCCTCCGCAAGTATTATCACAAGTGGTACCGCCCAGACCTCCAGGCAATCATCGTCGTCGGAGACATCGATGTGGACCACGTAGAGGCGCAGATCAAGAAGACCTTCTCCTCCATCCCTATGCCGGAGAATCCCGCTGAGCGCGTCTACTTCGACGTACCGGATAATCCCCAGCCAAAGGCAGCTGTGATCACCAATCCCGAGGTCACCGGTACCCAGATCTCTATCGCACAGACCTACGATGCGATGCCTAAGGAGCTCAAGGCTACCGCCGTCGGCTTCCTCAATGACTTTATGTCCAACGTCATCAGCAAGCTCTTCGCCAACCGCTTTGATGAGATCCTCGAGCAGCCCAATGCGCCCTTCCTACAGGCCTCTGTCGGCATCGGATCCTTCATCGTCGCACAGACGGAGGACGCCTTCCAGGCCGATGTGGTCGCCGAGGAGGGCAAGTACGCCCGTGCCCTCGAGGCTCTGACCGCCGAGCTGGCTCGCGCCCGCAAGTACGGTTTCACCGAGGGAGAGTACAGCCGTGTGATCAAGAAAGTCCTCGCCGACTTCGACAACGGGGTCAAGGAGAAAAAGAATAGGACCAACGAGGACTACGCCATCGAGTACTCCGCCTACTTCACCCGCGGCAGCTACATCCCCGGCATCGAGACCGAGGCTATGCTCGCCCAGCAGATGGCCCAGATGATCAACGTCCAGGCGATCAATCAGCAGCTGGCACAGATGATCCCCGAGCAGGCGGGGAAGAATTTCTTCATCTCCATCATGGCGGTGCAGAAGGACGGCCTCACCTACCCGACCCCCGAGGAGCTGCTCGCGGAGTTTGACAAGGGGATGAAGCAGGAGGTGGAGCCCTACAAGGAGACCGTCTCCTCCGAGAGCCTGATGGAGCAGCTGCCCCAGCCCGGTGCTGTCGTAGCCACGAAGGCTGACCAGGCATTCAAGTCCACCAAGTGGGAGCTCTCCAATGGCATCAGCGTCTACCTCCTCCCGACCGACTATGCTGACAATGAGATCAACATCCGTGCCGTCAGCCCCGGCGGTCTCGTCCGCGAGGATCCGAAGGACATCAACGTCCGCGCCACCAATGACTTTGCCGAAGTAGGTGGCTACGGCGGCCACACGCCCAATGAGATCGAGAAGATCCTCACAGGGCGCAAGGTCTCCGTCTCTGCATCCATCGGTCGCACCAGCGAGACGATCTCCGGCTACGCTGCCAAGAGCGACGCTGAGCAGCTCTTCCAGGCGATCCACCTCATGACCACTGACCTCCGTAAGGATACCGCGCTCTTCAGCGCTGCCCGCGACCGTCAGGTAGCGATGCTGGAGGCGGCCATGAGCAACCCCACCAAGACCATTCTCCGCGACTCTCTCCCCTCCATGATCTACGGTGGCAATCCTGAGGCACTTCCCCTCACCATTGACCAGATCAAGTCGCTCGACTACGACAAGATCCTGGAGACCTACAAGAGCCGCTTCTCCGATATGGGCGACTTCACCTTCTTCATCGTCGGTGACTTCGAGCTCGACTCCATCAAGCCTCTCGTAGAGCGCTATATCGCCACCCTGCCCAATACCGCCCGCGGTGAGACCTGGCAGCGTGAGCTCGCCCTCCCGACGGCTAAGAAGTCAAGCGACCACCACTTCACCTACGAGGTGAGTACGCCCTCTGTCTTTGTCATCGACATGCTGATCAAGGACAACGCCACCTACGACCTCAAGAACATCCTCATGGCCGAGATCCTCAGCTCGATCCTCGACCAGCAGTACCTCGTCTCCATCCGTGAGGAGGAGGGCGGTACCTACGGCGTCTCCGCCATGGGCTCCGAGGACGAGTTCCCCACCCCCACCTCACAGATGATGATCGTCTTCCAGACCAATAAGGAGCAGGCCGAGCACCTCAACCAGAGAGTCAAGGACGAGATGAAGGAGATGGTCGAGAAGGGGCTGAATAAGGAGTTCTTCGAGAAGGCTATCCTCAATATGAAGAAGCAATTTGACGAGAACCAGCACAAGAACAGCTACTGGATGAACCAGCTCGAGATGCAGGTGCTCCGTGACCGGAATACCGATGACAAGTTCCTCAAGACGCTCGACAGCATCACCATCGAGGATGTCCGCCAGTACCTCAAGAACATCATGACCGACAACACCTACCTCGAGATGATCGCCATCGGCGAGCCCGCAGCCAAGGAGGCTGCCGCTAAGCCCGCCGCCTGATCGCGCGAGGAGTCATACCCTTAATCAATCGCAGAGCCGCAGTGGAGCACCCGCCCCACTGTGGCTCTCTTTTTTCCCTCTTTTCCCGCTCAATCCTATTGGACTTATAGGTCAAATAATGGACACATAAGGGTATAAGGCAGTATTTGGCTAAGTCGTATTTGGAGGTGGAGGGAGAGGGACGTGCATGATTTCACAACCTTACTCCAGTCAGGTCGCACCCCATCTTGAGGTATTTCAGTCACAGGTAGAGCAACGCTAAGGCTAAAGCACATCGCCTCATTAGCGTCAACTACAAAGCAGGTAACACCGACTTCTTCCTCTACCAAGTCACACTCCATTTCTCCTAAATCCCTCACATCACCCCCCTTCACCATCCTCCCCCTCCCAGCACATCGAAATGCGAATTAGCCCGAAAAAAACACCAGTACAAAACCCCAATGGCTGTCTGGTTGGAAAATAATAAGTAAATTGCACTAGTAATTTGAATCTACGCTAATTAAAATTTCTATTTAAAATTGTATTTATGAAAGGAAAGCATTATCTTTATGGGTAATATTAATTAAAAGAATGGCGGTGCAACGAATTTAATACTTGGTTTATTAGTTTCTCTATTCAGTAATATACTAATAAAAGAGTTCTGTAAGATTGCTGTAACGATGTAGATAATATATACAGATCAAACATATAAAACAAAACTATGAAACTATACATTATTGGCAATGGCTTTGATATGGGTCATGGAGTTCCATGCAAATATTCAGATTTCTACACATATCTTGAACGTAACAGAGAAGATGTTTTAGAAAAAATGGAGCGATATTACTATGTTGATAGCGACTCGGAATTATGGTCAGATTTTGAACGAGGATTAGAAGAAGGTATCTGTTATGATTCTCTTGCAGATATAATATATGAAAACACCCCTAATTTTGCTTCAGATGAATTCCGGGATGCCGATTGGTATGATGCACAAATTTATATAGAACAAGAATGCGATGAATTGTTAGACAAAATTCGTTCAGGTTTTGAGGAATGGATAAATTCATTAGAATTGAATAGAATAGCAAAGAAGTTCGAAATAGACAGAACAGCCTATTTTCTCACTTTCAACTATACTGAAGTATTAGAGCTGGTCTATAGCATTCCCGCTGAAGATGTTTTGCATATACATAACAAAGTGGGAGAAAACTTAATATTCGGACATGGTAAGGATATTGGAAAATTTAATGTAAAAGAGGCATTGTATGGGGACGAGAACGCCCACCTCATCATAGATGAAGAAACAGGAGAGATTACAACTACAGAAGATGGACATGAACAATTTGCGGAAGGAGCTGTCTGTGCATTCTATGACAAGATGTGTAAGCATACAGAGAAAATCATTGAGGCGCATTCAGATTTCTTCCGTGGTCTTGCCGATATAGATGAGATTATCGTAATTGGGCACTCGTATAATGAAATAGATTTCCCTTATTTCAAGAAAATTTCAGAATCTGTCAGCAACGGAGCAAATTGGGCTTTATACTATTACTCGGAGGATGACAGGATGAATGCAGAAGGGCTGATGGAAGAGTTGTATATCAACAAAGATTTGCAGCATTATAGGCATTGTTCTAAAATAGTAATCAAGGAGTCCAAACAGAATCAAGTTTAAGGCTATTAAAATCAACGCGTTTTTAGTAATGATTTAATTTTTAAGAAGAATATGATAGTAAAAGAAAGTCTCAAAGAATATTTTGAAAGAGAAGGACGCATACAATGCGGTCTTGTAATGTCAAGTGCGTTAATCGACAAACTCGAGATTTACGGTTTCGTGGAGAATGATCCCATTATTAGCACTTCCCAAAACAATCCTTATGTTGGCATAAATCCTGATTGTATGGATGACACTAACAGAATCATCTGCTCTGGTTTTATTTATCAAAAAAGATTTTCACCGATGGCTATTACATTTTCCCTGTTTATCATACGATAGTTCGACAATATGTAATACGTGAGATACCTTTGTAGCTGATTTATGTGCAAGCACTCAATAATAATAATCATTATCAGAAAATACGGTCCAGAAGAATAAGCAGTATTACTCCTACCGACCTAAAAAAGCATAACATGCCGGAGAATATCGTGTGCAAAAATGGAATGGCTTGCTACAAAACGGATTTAAAAACAATATTATGCATTGACGATCCTAGTCCGGATGAGGCAATCTCGGGCGTATGCCGTTCTGTTCTCGCATTATGCAGATACTTTGATGAAGGCACTGGAAATGTTCATTTCACTTTGTTAGATTATGCCGATATATTCTCTGGCAAGGAGATAGATTTGAATGATTCCAAACAAATCAGATACGATCCCTATGAGGCTGTGTTCTAAATACCTGTTCCCATGACATATATAGAATATACAAACAGCAGATTCGACTTCGTAGATTCAAGGACGAAGTGCAATAGGGAGGAAGAAAGGGGCGAAAAGTTTGAAAGGGGAGATGTAGTCATGTTTCTTCTTGGGTCTATTGTTGAGTAACGTCTGGATTCCAAATAGTCGATCGTCGTCGAAGTCAGAGAAATCAGATTTTTTAGGGATGTATTGTCTGATGAGCTTGTTTGTATTCTCGATGGCCCCCTTTTGGCAAGAAGCGTAGGGGTCGGCAAAGAAGACCGGAATACCGAGAACACGAGTAATTGTCTCGTGATCTCTAAATTCAAATCCGTTGTCGGTAGTAATAGTCTTGAGTTTATCCTTATAGGGGAGCAACAGCAAGATAGCTGCTTTAGCAGCTGCCGCCGGATTAAAACCTCCATCAATTTTCTTGATGAAACACATGTTGGTAGATTTCTCGACAAGGGTAAGGATGGCAGACTTCTGTCCTTTGGCAACAATGGTATCCATCTCAATGTCCCCAAATCTCTCTCCATCGACCTCCGTAGGTCTCTGATGGATAGAGACTCTGTTAGGGATATGAGCGGCAGAGGATTTCTTGTAAAGACCTCTACTCCGATGTTTGAGCTTATGACGACAGTTAAGGTAAAGGGAGCCGCCTCTAGCCTTATTCTTCCTAATCCATTGGCAGATAGTTTCGTGAGAGATGCTGATCCCTTCCCTCCGAAGAGTACCGGATATCTGCTCTGGAGACCATTTGTACTTGGTTAGTAAGGTAAGCACTTTATAGCGGTACCTCTTTTTTGTCCGCCTGTTTCGAGCTGATCGAGCCCTGTTTTCCAGAGCCATCTCATTGGCTAGGGCAGGGATGTATACTCCTGTTTTCGAGAAGTTTCTCTTTATCTCTCGGCTGACGGTAGAAGGACTAACTCCGATCAGACGTGCAATCATACAGAGTGGCACGTTCTCCTTAAGTCCATTCTTAATTACGTACCTTTGTGATGAAGTGAGTTGCTTATACATAAATAGAAATATTTGGGACAATGTAAAAGTAACTCATTTTGAGGAGACTGCGGTCTCCTCTTTTCATTTGGGGGGATCGAAGAGGAGAGTCTGGTCGACGCGAGAGTCCCCCTCCACCCCCAAAGGGGGGATGTGGGCGGGGGACTCTCGCCAAACTTTTTCCTCTAGTGTTGCACTTCGAAGTTGAACCTAGGATTTGGTCCCCTTCGAAAACGTCTCCGGTGACGCTACCCGACCGGGAACCGCCTGTATGGAGCCCCCCTTCTCGATACAGACACCGTATATTATAAGGAAAAACGGTAGCCACCCGGAGCAGGAAATTGGGTCCCGAGTCTTGTGTATACAGCTTTTTTTATTAGGTTTGTCAGTGGTAAAACTCATTTGAAAAATCATTTATGTCCAAATACAAGCGAGTACTGCTCAAGCTCAGCGGGGAGTCCCTCCAAGGTGCTCAGGGCTATGGCATAGACCCTGAGAAACTTAGCGCCTACGCCAAGGAGATCAAGGAGGTAGCAGACGCCACCAGTACCGAGATCGCCATCGTCATCGGTGGAGGCAATATCTTCAGGGGACTGACCGGCATCGGCAAGGGAGTCGATCGCGTCAAGGGCGATCAGATGGGGATGCTCGCCACGGCGATCAATAGCCTCGGTCTATCAGCCGCACTGGAGACTGCCGGGCTGGACTCCGTGGTCTTCACCGCCATACAGATGGCCCCGGTAGGTCGCTTCTACAATAAGTGGGACGCCCTTGCAGCACTGCGGGAGGGAAAGATAGTGATCTGCTCCTGTGGCACCGGCAACCCTTACTTCACCACCGACACCGGTGCCTCCCTCCGAGCTGTGGAGCTGGAGTGCGATGCGATGCTAAAGGGGACCCGCGTCGACGGCATATACACCGCTGACCCTGAGAAGGATCCCACCGCCACCAAGTACGACACCATCACCTACGACGAGATCTATGCTCAGCACCTGCGTGTGATGGACCTCACCGCCACAGCCATGTGCCGGGAAAATGGGATGCCGATCGTCGTATTTAATATGGATAAGCCCGGCAACCTCATGCGACTCCTCTCAGGAGAGAGCGTCGGCACACTCGTCACCGAATAATCAACCACCGCCTACGGCGGACCATACAGATACAAACCAGATTATGGAAGACTTAGACAATATCCTCACCAAAGCCGGCAAGATGATGGGAGACTCCATCTCCTCGCTGCAAGATCGTCTCGACAAGATCCGCGCAGGACGTGCCAATCCCAAGCTCCTCGACGACATCCGCGTGGAGTACTACGGCAACCTCACTCCTCTCAAGAACGTCGCCACCGTCACTGTGCCTGATGCCCGCACGATGATCATCACTCCGTGGGAGAAGAAGATCCTGAAGGACATCGAGAAAGCGGTCATCGACTCCAGCCTCGGCATCACCCCGAGCAATAACGGAGAGAACATCCGCATCACTATCCCCCCGCTGACCGGTGAGCGTCGCCAAGAGCTGGCCAAGCAGGTCAAGGCAGAGTGCGAGGAGGCACGCATCAGCGTGCGTAACGCTCGCCGCGATGCCAACGACTCGCTCAAGAAGCTACTCAATGATGGTCTCTCCGAGGATGTCGAGCGTGATGCTGAGGATGACGTCCAGAAGCTCCACGACAAGCACATCAAGCAGATCGAGGAGTGCTATAATACTAAGGAGAAGGAGATCATGACCGTCTGAGGTCACACTCCGGCAGAGAGTCCATGGAAGGAGTTGTCACCTGCTGCCAGGGAGATGTCTACACGATCGTAGCTGACGGCGTGGAGTACCACTGTCACCTACGGGGGCACTTCAAGACGGCTGACATCAAGTCGACCAACCCCATCGCGGTGGGCGACTTCGTCACCTTTACGCCCCCTGTCACCGAGGACGGCGACTTCGGCTGGATCACCGAGGTGGCAGACCGACGCAACTATATTGTACGGCGATCCGTCAACCTCTCCAAGCAGTCGCACATCCTCGCAGCCAACCTGGATCGGGCGATACTCTTAGTGACGATCAATTACCCAGTCACCGGGACGACCTTCATCGACCGCTTCCTCGCCACTGCTCAGGCCTACGATGTGGAGACCATCATAGTCTTCAATAAGACCGACCGATACAACTCCTCCGAGAGTGCCGAGATGGCTCAGATGAAGGAGCTCTACGAGAGCATCGGCTACCGCTGCCTCATCATCTCGGCTCGGGAGGGTACCGGAATGGATGAGCTGAGGAAGGAGCTAACGCACGGCGTCACACTCCTCTCTGGTCACTCCGGGGCCGGCAAGTCCACGATCAGCAACCTCCTCTGCCCAGGCGCCAATCGCCGGACGATGGAGGTCTCTGAGCAGACCAATCTCGGGGTCCACACCACCACCTACTCTCAGATGTATCCCATCGATGGCACAGAGGATGGATTTCTGATTGACACACCGGGCATCAAGGGGTTTGGCTCCTTTGACTTCGATAAGGGGGATATAGACGGCTACTTCCCGGATATCTTTGCCTACGCAAAGGACTGCCACTACGCCAATTGCAGCCATACCCACGAGCCCAAGTGTGCCGTACTCCGTGCTGTGCGGGACGGACTGATAGCACCATCGCGCTACAAGAGCTACCTCAGTATGCTCTACGAGGACAGCGAGGAGAAGTACCGCCTTCCTCAGTAAGCACCAGCGCAATAAGCCCCACCCATCAGGACCGGGAATCCCTCCCCCACCACTACCAGATAAGTCCCTACCGGGAGTCCAGCACTCTCGGTAGGGATTTTTTTGCACCAAAATCTAATACCGATATTAGTGAGCTCTTCTACCGATATTAGGTGCGACTAATATCGGTCTTAGAAAAGTCTCAGATAGGACTGACCCCTGCCACTGAAAGAATATAGAGGGAGAGGATCCAGTCCAAAAAGCCTTTCGCATCATTTATTTCGCTATATTTATCCCATTAATGATGAATATCGTGATGAGACAGCATAGACAATTAGCACTTCTCGGCATCCTCCTGGGACTTCTGACGCTCAGCCTTACCGGCAAGGCGCAGACAGACAGCCTCAGGAGTGAGATGATGCGGGGCAATACCTCCGGCATGGAGAGCTACATCAAGGGTCTGAGCAAAGCCAAGCGAAGGGCCCTCCCCAATCGCACCCTGCTCACCGAGATTGCCCTCGCTCACTACGACCTGAGCGAGGCGTCAGACCAGCTCGCAGGGATAGAGTCACTCCGGGCGTCTGATGCTCAGCAGAGCACTGTCGAGGAGCTGACGATGAGACTCAAGGCGGCAGAGCGCACCTCCTCCGGTCTCGTCAGGATGCAGCTTTATACCTACCGCACGGGAAGTGAGGAGGGGCTACTGTCGGACCTAAGTCGCGAGGCGCCTTCGGTCGGTCAGCTCAGCCGAGCCACCTTTGTGAGTGCTGATGGGAGAGAGCGCTGGCAGGTGGTCTCCGACACCCTTGGGCACGATCACTTGGTGGTGACCGGACGACTGGGCGATGGCACATGGGATAGCGAGAGTGAGAGAGAGGTGGAGATTCTCGGGCTGGAGGGCGGTCGGATAGCCTATCCGTACCTGCTGGCTGATGGGGAGACGATAAGCTTTGCCTACAATGGTCCCGAGTCGCTCGGGGGCTATGACCTCTTCATATCAAGGTACGATCGTGAGGGAGGGCGCCTGCTGGTACCTCATCAGCTCCCGGCCCCCTACAATACACTGGCGGGCGACTACCTGCTGCTTCGCGATGAGGAGAGAGGGGTCGACTGGCTGCTCACCGACCGAGGCACATCGGCCCCCGAGGTGCTCGCTCTCTACGCCCTCTCTCACCGCACGGAGCGACAGGACGTGGTGACGAAGGAGCTGGCGTGGATGATGGGGGACAGCATTATGCAGTCCGGCATCGCCCTGCCTCCCCCCGTCCGTGGGGCGGAGGTGAAGGGGGCACAGGCCGCACGGGAGCCGCTATTCTGGCTCGGGGAGACGCCCATATATGACCAGAGCAGCCTAACCGGCAGAGAGTCACGGCACTTCCTCGAGCAATATACCGAGAGAGCGGAGCGACTCTCCACTCTTCGGATCAAGTTGGAGTCTCTCCGTAAGCGCTTCGAGACGGATAGATCCGTGAGGGGCGAGATACTTGAGCTGGAGAGGCAGGAGCAGGCACTCGGGAGGGAGCTCTTTGACCTCCGTAATAAGGTGATCGCACGTGAGAAAAAGGCAAAGTAACCACGATTTTACGCTTATATAATTATGTCGATAGGATTAGTCATCATCATCGTACTGCTCGCCATAGTGGCGGCAGCACTCCTGGTGGGAGAGGTTTTCTTAGTCCCGGGAGTGGGTTTCGCTGGTCTGCTCGGGGTGGGTACGGTGGCAGGCGCCGAGTATTACCTCATCCGGGGTGGATACGACACCATGGCGGTCATTTTTGCCCTCCTCACGATCGTCTTCTTCTGCATAGCCGCCTACTTCATGAGCCGGAGGAAGGTGGTCCGCAAGGTCGCTCTCTCGAGCGAGATCTCCTCTTCAGCCCGCCAGCCGGTGGATGTCAGCGTCGGCGCCACCGGGATCGCCCGTAGCCGCCTCGCCCTCAAGGGGACGGTGGAGGTCGAGGGGAAGATCTTTGAGGCCACGTCAGAGCAGGGCTTCATCGATGAGGATATGCCGATCTACGTGTCGCGCATAGACAAGGACACCATATACGTCAGCCTCGACAAGCGGGGTACGGCGAAGCCATCAGCAGAGTAAGCACAACCAATATCTACACATAATCATATGACACCGACACTAATTTTCTGGGGGGTAGTGGTGATCATTGCACTGATCATCCTGACCGTCATCTTCCGCTACTTCCCCGTTATGCTCTGGGTGAGTGCCCAAGCATCTGGAGTGAATATCTCCCTCTTCCAGCTCTTTATGATGAGGATCCGGAACGTCCCGCCGCAGGTCATCGTCCGTGCTATGGTCGAGGCGCATAAGGCGGGCATCGCACTGACTCGAGACGAGCTGGAGGCACACTTCCTCGCCGGAGGACATGTGGAGCAGGTGGTCCATGCACTCGTCTCAGCCAATAAGGCAGGGATCAACCTGAGCTTCAGTGATGCAGCCGCCATCGACCTCGCTGGGCGTGACGTCTTCCAGGCCGTACAGATGAGCGTGAACCCTAAGGTGATCGACACCCCACCGGTCACCGCCGTCGCCAAGAATGGTATACAGCTGATCGCCAAGGCACGCGTCACCGTGCGGGCGAATATCTCTCAGCTGGTCGGTGGTGCGGGTGAGGAGACCGTCCTGGCCCGCGTAGGCGAGGGCATCGTCTCCAGCATCGGCTCCGCTGAGGCGCACTCCTCTGTGCTCGAGAACCCTGACTCCATCTCCAAGCTGGTGCTTAAGAAGGGACTTGACTCCGGGACCGCCTTTGAGATCCTCTCCATCGACATCGCTGACATCGACGTAGGTCGCAACATCGGTGCAGTGCTGCAGATGGATCAGGCGGAGGCGGATAAGAATATTGCCCAGGCTCACGCTGAGGAGCGACGCGCCATGGCGGTGGCTACCGAGCAGGAGATGAAGGCGAAGGCACAGGAGGCTCGTGCCCGTGTGATAGAGGCAGAGGCGGAGGTGCCACTGGCGATGGCTGAGGCCTTCCGGAGCGGCAACCTCGGCGTCATGGACTACTACCAGATGCGCAACATTCAGGCTGACACATCTATGAGAGAGAATATCGCTAAGCCTTTCTCCGCACCATCCGAGGATGTGACACGCAAGAGCGGAGAGAAGGATGGAAAAAATAAGACGAACTAATCAAGACCCAATAACACATGACTACTACCAATAGAATACCCGACTCTGAGCTGATCGTCAATGAGGATGGCTCCATCTTTCACCTCCACCTCCGCCCGGAGCAGCTCTCGGATAAGATCGTCGTCTGCGGTGATCCCGGGCGCGTTGATATGATTGCCTCCCGCTTTGACTCCAAGGAGTGCGAGGTGAGCAGCCGAGAGTTTCACACCATCACCGGCAGCTACAAGGGGAAGCGCATCACCGTCCTCTCCCACGGCATCGGAGGGGACAATATTGAGATCGTGATGAATGAGCTTGATGCTCTCGCCAACATCGATCTTGAGAAGAGGGAGGTAAAGCCGGAGCACAAGTCCCTCACGATCGTCCGGGTGGGCACCTCCGGCGGACTGCAGGAGGAGGATCCGGTCGGTGCTTACGTAGCCTCAGAGTACTCCATTGGCTTTGACGGAGTGCTCCACTTCTACGCCGATGAGGGGAAGGTCTGCGACAGGGACTTCGAGCAGGCGCTGCTGAAAGGGCTTGACTGGAAGCTCACCGGTCTCAAGCCTTATGTGGTCCGGAATGACGAGAGCCTCTTCCGCCAGATCACCGATGGGACCGACATCATCCACGGGGTCACCATCTCAGCTAACGGCTTTTACGTCCCCCAGGGGAGGAAGGTTCGCTCACAGCCACTTGACCCCGATCTCAATCGCAAGATTATGGACTTTGAGTACCAGGGACACAGGATCACCAACTTCGAGATGGAGGGTGCTGCTCTCGCTGGCATCGGGACTATCCTCGATCACCGCTGCCTCACCGTCTGCACCATCATCGCCGGGCGTAAGAAGCAGGATATGAATACGTCCTATAAGGATACGCTGGACGGTCTCATCGATATGGTCCTTGACCGAATCTGATCGAGCTGCCCTCTGAGATCCACTTAAGACACTCACGCCCCTCTCAGACCCTTGCTCGGGTCCGGGAGGGGCGTCGTTATTATATATGTAAAGAAATCCTACGGAATACCACTTTATCTCTTAATCCCGACCCGAGAGGATGTCCACCCTGACAAAAACTCAGGCGAGGGATACAATAATACTTAGGGATGTAATATAATTTTAATTAGCAGCAATATTTGATTACCTTTGCGTGTGGACTACTATGCGGGTCCTCATTTGGAATGGCATCATATTTATACAACTTATACTAAGTTCATCGTTTAACACTTATGAAATCAAAGAAACTGGTACTCGCTGTGGCGGGTCTTATGGCTTCTGCCCTTGCAGGCAGTAATGCCAATGCACAGGTTCGCGATGTGAGCGTTATGGTATCTCCATACGCCTCATACAATTGGTGGAACTCCAACATCGCTCTCAAGAACTCACCCTTCGTCGGAGCCCGTGTAGGCTTCGGATTCGGTCCCTTCTTCGAGATCCGTGCTAATTACGAGCAGTCCATCAACCTCAAGAATGCCCTCCAGGACAAGGACTGGAATCCCCTCAATGAGGAGGCCCTCCAGAAGCTCGAGGGTATGGATATGACCATCTCCCGCGTAGGTGGTGAGGCTAAGGTCAATCTCCTCGGCAATTCCGCCGTAACTCCCTACCTTACTGCAGGTGCCGGTGTCCAGGTGCTTGACTACAATCCCTTCAAGGTAGAGAATAAGGATGCGATCATCGAGGAGGCTAAGGTCAAGGACAAGCAGCTCTACTACACCCTCGGTGCCGGTGTCAAGCTCCTCATCACCGATCGTATGGCATTCTCTATGGAGGCTCGTAACCTGGGCTTCAATATGAACGCCAACAACTCTTTCATCAACCACTACGGTGATATGAAGGACCTGGACAAGAAGAAGTATGGCAACTGGTCTGCTCTTGCCTCCTTCGACTTCTACCTCGGTGGCAATGCTGCCCCCGGCACCCACCAGCTGGGTGGTCGCTATGCAAGCCTCTTCAGCGACGGCTTCCGCGGCATGAAGTTTGTCCTCGAGCCCGGCGTACAGTACGTAGACTTCCGCAACAAGACCGGTCTGAGCGATCAGTGGTTCCTCGGTGGAAGCGCAGGTGTTGACTTCTCCTCTCTCGTTGGTCTCCGTGCCTTCTACTACCAGGCCACCAAGGAGCCCAATAAGCTGAGCTTCGACTTCAATAAGGACCTGAAGATGTACGGTGCCAACTTCATCGCACGTCTCAATTATCCGCGTGGTATCGTCCCTTACCTCCGCTTCGGTGCCGGCTACCTCGACCGCAACAACCTGATCGAGTCTAAGGACAAGGAGCAGGCTAAGGAGAACTTCAAGTCTCACGACCTCTTCGGTATGCTCGGTGCAGGTATCGAGATCCCGATCTCTCGCTGGTTTGCCCTCTTCGGTAACGCTGATGCGCTCCTGATGACCGCCAATGACCAGAAGGTCGAGAGCGTGAGCACCCCCGAGGATATTGCTGTCAATATCGGCTACACCGCTGGTCTCCGCATTAACCTTGGTGACCCCGTGCTCCAGAGTGAGCTCATGGACGACACTGAGACCGTGGCCTACAACGAGCGCACCAATGAGCTCCGCAGTGATCGCTCAAGAGTGAACCGCGCCGATGTGGAGAGGCTCCAGAATAAGATGATGACCAAGAAGGAGTTTGAGGAGATGGTTGATCGCATCATGGCTCGCATCCACGAGGAGGAGAGCAAGCGTGCCTCCCTCTACACCGCAGACGAGACCGACGTGATCCTCCGCGCCCTCGCCACTCAGAGCGCCGGCACCTCTACCTCCACCACGACTACGACCGTAACTTCTGACGACCGTGCCATTAAGGACCTCCAGGCTCGCGTAGGCTCACTTGAGCGTGATGCCCGCAGCGACAACAATGGTAGCGTGGCTCCCTCCACGACGATCATCGCTCCCGGCACCGGATACAATGCTCCGCAGCCCGCTCCCCGCGGCTCCTACGACGTAGCTCCCTCTGAGCGCCCCGTAGCTATGCACCCCAATGGCGGCTGGCTGAAGCTCAACCGCCTCGCTGCCGTCACCGGCGTCAGCCTCGGTGAGTCCACCTCTTGGGCACTCGGTATGCGTGGTTACATGCAGATCAGCGACAGTTCTTTTGACTTCGTGCCTGAGATCATGTTTGGCTTCCGCCAGGGAGGTACCTCCTTTGATCTCGCCGGCAACTTTGTCTACAATATCGACATCAAGAGCCGCTTTACTCCCTATGTAGGTCTCGGCGTTGGCATCTTCCAGCACGGTCTTGGTACCAACTTTGGCACCAATATCATCGCCGGTACCAATATCAATCTCGGCACCAATGGCGAGATGTTCGTTGACTACACCGCACGCAGTCTTTTCAAGAATAACCAGATCGCTGTAGGCTATCGATTCATCTTCTAAAGAAATCCCCTCTTTCGTTTTATCAATAAGAGTAGATCCATTTAGATATGAATAAGATGACTACCACACTTCTGCTGACCATTGGTCTTGCCACCGCAGTCCCTGCAGTGGCTCAGACCACTCAGGTCGCTCCGGCAGACACGGTAGACGTGACGAGAGCAGATGCTCCTGTCCTGTCCTCCGAGGATTATGCCGATGCTTTAGGCATCAAGGACTGGGATAAGGTGGACGACAACGCTCTCCTCCCCATCACGTCCAAGCAGGCTGAGGAGCTCATCACCAAGATGATCGTAGCCAGCCGAGCCGACTCTCAGCGTAAGCTCAAGGAGGCTGAGGTGCTTAACGACTTCAAGGTCGAGACTCTGAAGAATAAGCTTCTTGAGTCGGCCCTTCGGAACGTCTACACCAAGGACTACGAGGATCGGATGGACCGTCTCGAGACCCTTCTCCTGATCACTCTCGCCCAGCAAAATGGCGGGAAGCTTGACCCCGCGCTGGTGAATTACCTCCTCGGCAATGGCGACCTTGCCTCCCTCCTCACCGGAGGTGCTACTCCGGGTACCACTCCCGGCAATAGCACGACAGCTGTCCTTCCGGGCACCAATGGTCAGCAGAATACGATTCCGCTCGCACCTGGTGCCAAGGCTGACTCCTGGGATCACTTCCTGAGCCAGGTCTTCTACGCCTTCGACAGCTCCAAGCTGGACGCGAAGGCGAAGGTCGTACTCGACAATGTCGCCGGCTGGATCAAGGAGAATAAGATGGCTGTAGAGCTCAGAGGATACGCCTCTCCCGAGGGTAACATGCGCTACAACAACCGCCTCTCCGGTCGCCGCGTCAATGCCGCTGCCGACTACCTCCGGACCAAGGGGATCGCTGACGAGTACCTCCACATCATACCCTCAGGCGAGGACACGATCAAGGAGACATCCGTTCAGTACCCTGATGCCCGCCGTGTCGACATCCGTCCCTACTACGGCGAGTAATAGATAGATCTGCCCACATAGGCAGACAGACTAGCTAAGGCAGCTGTGAGATCACTCTCGCAGCTGCCTTTCTTTTTTTGTGAAGATGCGGAGACGAAGCGCCCCCTGCGATTTGCACCATCAGCCTATCAAAGTGCGCTCCTAAGGGTCTCCTCCTACGGCTTGAAATACCCGGCAGAGGATGTAGAATGCACGTAGCAGGAGAAGCAGAGGCCGCCCCACTACCCCACCTGAGCAACGATCACCTCACTTATCCGGAAGCTTCAGCGGTGCAAATATAGCACCCCCGCGGGGAGGGTTTGTCTCTATATGTCTCTATCTGTCTCTTCCTGACCAAAATTGCGTCATCTGCGGTCCTCGCCACCTCGTGGCTCAATGTACGCTTAAAGAGCGATGACCACTCTAAGGCCCCCCCCTGCGGGATCTTCGCTCCTTAGTCCGCATGTCGAGGGCGCGAAGAGCCGAAGACCGCGGGAGAGGATGCCAAGAAAGATATACAACCCCGGTAGGGTGTCGCACTTATCAGGGAGTCAGGCAACCGGTGCGACACCCTTGCGGGGTCTCGGGATCGTGTGTGATGCCTGACCCACGGGTCCTCGTGGCTAAGGAGCGGGCACCCGCAAGGGGTGCTTCGTTCTTCACTCTTCACTAATAAGTTGAAGGGCTTCTGTGCTATTCACCTGCGCCACCCAGAGCATCATCGCCTGCCTTCCCCTTGCTCTTGGAGAATTTGGTACCTTTGAGAGAACTTATATCTCAAGAGACATTTCCGATCCTATGGATAAGAAAATACTAGCCTTAGTCACGGCAGCCCTCGGCCTCTCTGCCACGGTCGTTGGTCAGGAGCCCACCTCACCGCTGACGCACCTCCTACACGCCCGTCAGGCGATGTCGCTACAGGCCTACACCGGTGTGGTGGAGAGCCTGGCACCGCTATACAAGGAGACCTGGAGTATGCCCATCATGGGCGAGGAGGCCCTTTACCTCGATGCCATTGCCCGCAGCTGTATGGGCGCTGAGGAGGCGGACCTTAAGCTCCTCCACTTCATCGAGCAGCATCCTCACAGCGCCCTCTTGCCCTATGCTCAGAGCCGACTCGGCGAGTGGTACTACGTGCGGGGAGACTACTCCGGTGCCGTCTACTGGCTGGAGCGAGCAGACGTGTCTGCCCTGCCGGAGGAGAGAGCGCAGGCGATCGACTACTACCACGCCTACTCTCTGATGAAGACCGGCTCCGAGGAGGCGGCACTCAAGCTCTTCCTCCCGCTGACGTACTCCCGAGACTTCCACAATGCCGCAGCCTTCTACGGCGGCTACCTCCTCCTCAAGGCCGACCGGGTGAGCGAGGGAGAGAAGCTACTCTCGGGACTCTACAGCAGCTCCACCTACGGCACCGAGGCACTCGCCTATGTGGCTGAGTCACGTCTCTCGCAGGAGGATTTTGAGGGGGCTCTGACACTGGCACAGAGGGGGCTCAAGCGGGATGCCACAGAGAGTAGCGCCCGTCACTCGCTCCTCCATACAGCAGGACTCGCTGCAGCGATGACCGGGCGTATCGACCTCTCCACCGACTACCTGCGACAGTATATGAGGCAGGCAGAGCAGCCGGGGAGGATCGACCTGCTTGTCCTTGGGAAAAACCTCTACGAGCTGGGCCACGAGACGGAGGCCATCGGCTACCTTACGCGGGTCGATGACGGCACACCCGACTTTATGTCTCAGCTCTCGCACTACTACCTCGGGCTCACGAATCTAAGCAGTGGGAAAAGCAGCAGCGCCCTGTCCTCCTTTGATCGGGCGGCGGAGATCGACGTCTACGCCCCGCTCACCGAGGATGCGCAGTTCAATGGCGCCCTCGCCGCTTACGCCGGGCATCAGGGACGTCTCGGCGCTGGCACAAAGCGCTTCGCCTCCTATCTCAGACGCTACCCCACCGGAGCCTACCGCCCCAAGGTTATTACCTACCTCAGTGACGCCTTCCTCAATGACCCCAAGCGAGCCGATGTGCTGCGGGAGATCTCCACTATCAGCCCACTTCCTGCTGAGCTGAGGAGGGTGAGGGAGAAGGTGAAGCTCGGTGAGGCCAATCAGGCTCTCGCGGGCGGTGACCTCCGTAAGGCAACCGAGCAGTACGGACGTATCATCGGGAAAAACGAAGACCCGGAGAGCGTCGCAGAGGCTTACCTCTGGCGTGGGGAGGCGGCGTACCGCAAGGGAGACTACACCGGCGCGATCAGCGATACCCGTGCCTATCTCGACAATCGTCCCGAGAGCCTTAAGCTCAATCCTCAGGCTTACTACACCTTAGGCTACGCCTACTTCAATAATAAGAGCTACGACCAGGCGAAGAGCGCCTTCCGGTCCTACCTCTCTCAGTCCACCCCGTCGACCAATGAGCGCACTGCTGTACTCAATCGCCTCGGCGACATCTCTGTACAGGAGCGCCGACTCAGCGAGGCAGCCGACTACTACGACCAGGCAGCGCGAGCCGGCGGAGCGGAGTCAGACTACGGCTTCCTCCACCGCGGAATTGTCCTCGGGCTACAGAAGGACTACGAGGGCAAGATCAACCTCCTCTCCCGCATGCAGCAGACCTTCCCCTCCTCCTCGCTCCTTCCGGAGGGCTTCTACGAGCTGGGACAGACCTATAGTATGCTCGACAGACAGTCCCTCGCCCGACAGGCGTACGACCGCGTGGTGACCAATTACCCCCGTCACGAGCTGGCCCCCTCTGCCGCAGTGCAGAAGGCTCTCACCTATATGAGTGAGGAGAGCTTCTCCGAGGCAGCGGATGCCTATGTGGCGGTGATCCGCAGCTACCCCAAGTCCGATGCGGCAAAGACTGCACTGCAGAACCTTAAGGCACTCAGCATCCAGCTCAATCGCGTGGATGAGTACAATAGCTTAGTCCGCTCCATCGGTGGCTCTGGAGCGATCTCCGACCGCGAGATGGACGAGATGACCTACCTTGCGGCTGACAAGATCGTCTCCGAGGGCAAGCCCGCTGAGGCGGTCAAGGCACTTGACGACTATCTGACCCGCTTCCCCGCCGGAGCGTACCTCGACAAGGCCCTCTACAGCAAGGCGCTAATCCTCTCCTCCAATAAACGGCACAAGGAGGCTACACCGATCCTTGAGCGTCTCGCAGCGATGCAGCTAGAGCCCACGATGAGCCACGATGTGCGGCTGCTACTTCTGGAGAATTATGAGCGAAGTGGCAACTCCGCCCGGGCAGCCGAGGTCGCCCTCCAGCTCGCCAACGAGAGCAGCACACAGGCCGACCGCAGCCGCTACATCTCCGCTGCAGCGGCCCACGCGCAGAAGAGCAAGAGCTACGACTTCCTCCTCGCCCTTGCCGATGATGTCTCTCGGAGCAAGTGGGACCTCACACCACAGACCCGCTCCGAGGTGATGACGGCAGCCGCCACACGGTACGACCAAGTGGGGAAAAAGGACATGGCGCGGCTCTATGCACGGGCGGTGCTTCAGCTGCCCACCTCTGCCCAGACGACGGCAGCCCGCGTGCTGGTGGCTGAGGAGCTCTTTGAGCAGGGCCAGTTCCAGACGGTCCGCGACCGGATGGAGAAGGTAGTCGGCGGACAGTCCGACAGCCGCTACTGGCTTGCACGAGCCATTCTCCTCCTGAGTGACAGCTATGTCCGTCTGGGTGACAAGAGCACTGCCAAGACCTACCTCGAGAGCCTGCGGTCCGGGTACAAAGAGCAGCAGGACGGCATCATCAATCAGATCGATGAGCGTCTCTCACGCCTCTGACTTCACCGCACTCATTTTTACCTAAAGAAAGATCCTACCACTACATATGAAGATCAGACAACTCTTAGTCACGCTCGCAGCGTCGTCAATGCTCCTCGGTCTGAGCGCCCAGACCCCGGCAGATACGCTCCGCCGGTCTATGACCCTGCAGAGAGCCTACATACCGGAGACCGGTCAGGCAAGGAAGGAGTTTTTCAATCCCCTCGCTAATCAAACTCCCCGCCAGCTCCATCCGCTGGACTTTGCCCGAAATAGCTACAGCCTGAGTATGAAGGCAAGGCCCCGTCTCTTCACCCCGAGCGATAATCTACTCCTCCCGGAGTACGGGAGTCACCACTTCTACGCCCGCCTCTTTGGCGGTTACCCGGTCAAGGCGGGAGGCAATATCGGTGCACACTTCAGGGTAGGAGACTACGGGACGATCACCGTAGCCCTCGACCACACCTCGCGGCACGCCACGGGGGAGATGGGCAAGCTCGATGCTGCTCCGATCAATGAGACCCACGACACGGAGGGGCTGGTGAGATACTCTCAGAAACTACCCGAGAGCGACCGAATGCTGGAGATCGAGGGGTTCGGCTTTGGGCACGCCCACTCGCTCTACGGACACCTGCTGAGCTCAGTGAAGTCAGGCGAGCTGCCGTACCACTTCATCACCGCCACTCCAGAGAAGCCCGAGCTGATGAGCTACTATGGCACGGGACTTAGCGTCTCCCTCTCACCGGCACCCCTCAGTGCGCTCTCCACTTGGGAGTACAGCCTGAGCGCTACGATCGACTACGGCAATCGCAATGCCGACGTCAACGCCCATCGCGAGGGTGAGCCGATCGGGGTCTACATATCCGGGCGGGGCGATGCCCTCCACGCCGGAGTGATGGGGAGCCTCACCTACGGTGCTAAGATCAATGACTTCAGGTTTGGCGTCGATGCCGGCTACGAGATCAATCGCTTCTCCCTCGACAAGGAGGTGGCAGGAGGCAAGGCGTCACAGATCATCACCCTCATCCCACATTTTGACTACATCATCCCATCGCTCCAGGTGCGGGCGGGGGTAAAGGTGCAGCTCCCCACTATGGGTGCCAAGCAACTACTCATCACCCCCGATGTGCTGCTCCGCTGGCGGATGCACGACAAGGCCTCGCTCCTACTCTCCGCCACCGGAGGCATGACGATGCTCTCGATGCGCGACCTCTACCGGATCAATAGGTATGCTGACCCGATGAGCATCTCGCACGGCATCGAGTCCTCGACCTACGATGTCGCCCTTGGGCTGGAGCTGGGCTCTTGGAACGGCTTTGCCCTCGACCTCAAGGGCGGGTATGCCGACTACAGAGACTTCTACGACTTTGCATGTAAGAGCGCCTCCACCCCCACACCGGAGGGCTACGAGGGAGAACCCTATGCCGAGGTGGCACTCTTTGACCTTCGCAATCTCGGTTCGGTCCGCCACGGCTACCTCAGCCTCGGCGCCCGCTATAAGGGAGCGGAGGGGATTAGCGGTTCGCTCGGCGTGAAGTACAATCACTTTGCCCGCCCGGCACTCACAGAGGAGGAGAGCACTAAGCCTGATCACGAGCTGATGGAGAGCATCCTCGGCAGACCCGCTCTCGAGCTGACGGCAGACCTCACCTACAGCCCGATCAAGGACCTGACACTGAGTGCCAATTTCCTCGGCTTGGGAGGGATCAAGATGCAGCAGCTACTCCCGAGGGACGTTGTCCGTGAGGGAGAGGAGATGGTCTACACCCTGCCCTTCACCACCAAGCTCGATGCTCAGGTCTCCTATAAGGTGCTCAAGAACCTTGGGCTCTCGCTCACAGTGGAGAACCTCCTCAATCAGAAGATCCAGCGCTGGAGCCACTACTACAGCCCCGGCATAGGTGTCTACGGCAGCATCACCCTTGAGCTGTAGACTTTCAGGGCAAGAAATGAAGCAAGGGCTGACTCCGTGGTACGGGGTCAGCCCTTTTTTCATTTCCTCCGACCGACAATTACCGGAGAATGTTGCACGAAGTGCCATTCTCGCACATTTGTTTCAAATGTGCTGAGACTTTGCACGAAGGATGAGATGCAAGGCGCTGAGGATGAGGTCGAAGGGAGCGTACTCACGTACGTGACCGAGACCGAATTCCGAAAGCAACGCAGCAGATCGCCTTCGTGCAACAGTCTCTATCGATCGACAGGCAGCGTCACAGTATCTCTCTTGCTATCCAGGCACACGCCTCCGCATCAGCCAGGGCGTGGTGATGATCTCTCAGGTGATACCCACACGCCTCAGCCACAGTCTGCAGCTGGTGGTTCTCCAAGCAGGGGAGCACACGCCGAGCGACACAGAGGGTGTCGTAGAAGTCATAGTCCGGATACTCCATACGATAGGTCCGAAAGGCAGCCCTCAGGCAACTCTCGTCGAAGGGTCTGTTGTGAGCCACCAGGGGCAGGCCCTCTATCAGAGGCTCCACCTGCGACCACACACGGGGGAAGACCTCAGCCTCGTCCGTATCGCGGTGACACAGACCATGCACCTGAGAGCACCAGTAGCTGTAGTAATTAGGCTCCGGCTGCACGAGAGAGTAAAAGGAGTCGACCATCTCGCCCCCTCGGACGACTACGACCCCGACGGCGCATATGGATGAGCGCTCACTATTGGCGGTCTCAAAGTCTATTGCGGCAAAGTCTCTCATAAGACATCTCTACAGATTAGTTCTATCACAGTGGGGTACCCATATATAGCCAAAGCTATCCATTTATTTAGACATTTCCCCTCCAGATGTCGTCGGGGTGGTGCATGAGGATCGTACAGAAACCCTTCGGATGACCGCGAAGAGCTAAGCTAAGAAGCACCCGTCATAGGTGTTCGCTTAATTGTCTGACAGTCAATAGATCGCAGACCAGACGGGCCATGAATCA
Organism: Porphyromonas sp. C0041D3; assembly: GCF_056590575.1. NCBI lineage: Bacteria > Pseudomonadati > Bacteroidota > Bacteroidia > Bacteroidales > Porphyromonadaceae > Porphyromonas > Porphyromonas sp. C0041D3. The sequence goes on along the minus strand of NZ_JBWPWJ010000011.1, from coordinate 1,126 downwards.
GATACCGCCTATCATCCCATTTACGAGCGCCTCACAAAGATACGTCTATCAGCGCAATGCGGCCATTCTAATCTAATACCGATATTAGAGTTGTCTAATACCGATATTAGAGAATTCTTTTACCGGTATTAGACTTCTCTAATATCGGTAAAAGAATTCTCCGAGAGCGCCCCCGATGGAAGGGCAATGTTTGGGTGGGAGAGACGCAGAAGGGATTCACAAGAAACGGTCAGCAGCCCCAGGATGTCGTCTCCAGGTCTATTGGTGGCAGCATTAGAAATCCATCAGGCACCGCCATACGCATCCCCGAGGACACCTTCCCCCATAGACATGACCAAGACAAACACTACTTGGGAAAGGTTCCACTCAACTGACGATCCCCGGGAGAGCTCCGATGCCGGGAGGTGTCAGAGAGTTGGGTTCTCTTGAGTGGGGCTATGGTCGCACATCAAACTTTTTATACCTTTGGGATGAAGAGACGATCTGGGCGTACGGATGGAAAGGGCGCCATCCTCTCCGGAGTCAGCAACTGCCTCCGGAGGCAGTATGAGGAATTGCCCGCCCTCACGCTCGGAGAGTCTCTTCTTCTTTTTTTTGACTAAGAAGACACACCTCTCCCTTTCCGCTCAGATACAGGACACCAAGGTTAAGCTTTTGACCAAGTGTAAGGGGTGACGCTTTGGGCTTGATAGCAGGCTTAAGGTGCGACACCCTGGCGGGGTTGCGGGGAGGGGGATCCTGCTCGGCGACCCGCAAGGGGTCGAGGGGGATAGAGGTGGATCTCGGCACATCGGTCACCGCTTCGCGGATGACCGATGCCTATGGAGCGAGCACCCCTGCCGGGGTGCCACACCGCTGACTGCGCCATCATATCGGACGAGTCGGACAGCACAAGAGACACCTGATACTCTCTTAGGAGGTACTCCCACCCTGTGTCAATCCTACAGGGTGTGAAGCCTTAGGGGGATCATTGCTTCCTAGCCGAACCTCTCAAATTGGCTAATTCGCATTTTGATGTGCTGGGAGGGGGAGGAAAATAGAGATTACCATTGTTGAGGAGAGGGATTCAGGAAAAGTGGAGGGCAACTCGGTAGAGAAAGAAGTCGGTGTTTCTAGCTCCGTAGTT
>NZ_JBWPWJ010000022.1:0-705 GCF_056590575.1 Porphyromonas sp. C0041D3 | reverse complement strand
CGAATTTAAACAAAAAGAACCTGGAATGATGGCTCTCGTTTCTTTAGGTTTAAGTGTTTCATATTTATATAGTATTTATACTGTAATAACAAGCTACGTAACGGGTGAACAGGTCATGGACTTTTTCTTTGAATTTGCTTCATTACTATTAATCATGTTATTGGGTCACTGGATTGAGATGAAAGCTATTGGAGAAGCAGGAGATGCACAAGAAGAACTGGCTAAGCTAGTACCAAAAGATGCTCATGTGGTATTAGATGACGATTCAATAGAAATACGACCAGTTGCTGACTTAAAGGTAGGTGATTTAATTCGAGTTCAAGCTGGAGAAAATGTGCCAGCAGATGGAACTATCGAGCGCGGAGAATCACGTCTAAATGAGGCTCTTTTGACTGGGGAATCTAAGTCAATTAAAAAAGGACCTGGCGATGAAGTGATCGGGGGCTCAACAAATGGGGAAGGGGTTCTTTATATTAAAGTGAATGAGACAGGTGATCAATCCTTCATCTCTCAAGTTCAGAATTTAATCAGCCAAGCTCAAAGTCAGCCTTCCAGAGCAGAAAATATTGCTCAAAAGGTTGCAGGGTGGCTCTTCTATATTGCGATCATTGTCGCACTAATAGCTTTTGTAGTATGGACGCTTATAGCGGACATCCCAACGGCAGTAAAACTTGCTATCACAACTTTAGTTATAGCTTGTCCACA
>NZ_JBWPWJ010000010.1:0-48883 GCF_056590575.1 Porphyromonas sp. C0041D3 | reverse complement strand
TTGAGGAGCGGGCTGCAGACCAGACAGTCGTACTTCTTGTAAGGAGTGCGTGCCCAGCCGCCACCGAGGGAGGCCTCGAGATTGAGGTGCCTGGAGAGGATCCACTGGTGCCCGAGACTAAGGCCGGCACCATAGAAGTAGCCCTCATAGCGGTGGTCCTTCAGCTTCTTCAGCCGACCGATCGGGACGTTGATGCCACCGACGTTGTACTGGCCATAGTGGCCGTGGAGACCGATGAAGGTACCATTGAAGACCTCGCAGAACCAGTAGCGGAGCTCCGGCTGGACGAGCCAGTGACGGACCTCAAGGGGCTTCTCAAACTTCCAAAGGTTGCCCCCGCCATAGAGGTCGAGGGTCACCTTCGGGCCCATGGCAAACTCGAGGGATGCATTGGGGGAGCCCATGACAGCCCAGTGGAGGGCGTTGGTCTTAAGTGCTACTTTCTGCGCCTGCACGCCCTGAAGAGCGAGCCCTGAGAGCAGGAGGATCAGAAGTATTTTAGCGTAACGATTCATATATGACTGGATTAAACAACTATTATCTGTCATGCCCGACCCATCGGATCAGATGCGCGACAAAGGATTTTTGCATATTCCCTACCTGTGGTCGCTCTACGACCACACAAGACTTAACAAAGCTTCTCGATAGGATTACAAAGTGACTACACGCTGTAGGCTACTCCCTTGACGCTACAAATGTACCTCTAATTACTTATATTGAACAAATCATTTTTAGATAAATTATTTTCACGCAATGGTTTTTTTGTCGTGAAATACTGATGGGATCAAGCTTTCAGAGAGAGTGTGTAGAATATAAAACTCATCGCCGAAAGGGCCGATATAATGCCAAGATTGTATAAAAAAGGCTCCAATTACAGAATCCGGTCGGGGTGACGTTTTTGGATTTGCCCGAGGTCTCCCGGGTAAAAAGACGAGCACGCCTGTCGGGGTGCTCTCCCTGCCGACCTCCTTAGGGTCATCGGACAGGAGCGCATGTGAAGACCGCTACATAGGCGACTCTCCCGCATCCGAAGGATGCTCGCTCCATAGGCATCGGTCGAGGCACGAAGTGCCGATGACCGATGTATAAACGTACACATCATCCCTCGACCCCTTGTGGGTCGCCGGCATTGGAGATGTGTGCTCGGCGACCCACAAGGGGTCGAGGTGGTAGGCTGGTGCTCTGTACATCGGTCACCGCTTCGCGGATGACCGATGCCTATGGAGCGAGCACCCCTGTCGGGGTGCATCGTTCGCCACTCTTCACAATGAGTGGATAGGCTTCTGTACCGCTCAAATGCGTCACCCCTGCAGAATCCGGTCGGGCGTAGCCTCTGGTGATCGAAAATGTGTATCATTGCAGTATGAAAGAAATGCAACTAATCATAGCGCTGCTCCTTCTGATCCTGATCGGAGGATGTGGTGGCAAAAAGAGGTCGGAGGAGAGCAGGCAGACCACCATTCGCGAGCGTCAGCTGGTGCTGCCGGAGATACCGGTGATGGTCCGGTCGGATGCCGAGAGGCGACTCTACCTGCTGGATCACTACTGGGATAGGGTGGACTTCAGCGAGCCGGGGATAGAGCGGGACACCCTATTCATTACCCGATCGCTCGTCGACTATCTCGGGCTGTCCAAGGGGGTGGATGAGGCACGCCGCCGCACGGCTGCCCGACAGCTCGTAGGGCAGGCGGAGCGCAACCCCGCAGCGCTGAGCCTGCTGATGAGTAGCCTCTCCGCCCTACTCTACGACCCCACCTCACCCCGGTACGATGAGACGCTCTACCTACCCTTCGTAGAGGCGGCGATGGGATCGGACTCCCTCCCGGTAGCGGAGCGGGATAGACTGGCCTTTGCTTGCGAGCAGATACGGAAAAACTACCCCGGCACAGCTGCGACAGACTTTAGCTACAGGGATGTGGAGGGGCGAGCACACCATCTCCGTGGACTCTACGACACGGAGCCGATCCTGATCTTTTTCTTCCGACCCGACTGCAGTGGCTGTGATGTGACCGCACAGCAGATGAGACGCTCAGCGGTGCTCGATAGAGCACTGGAGGAGGGGCGGCTGAGGATCCTGGCACTCGCGACCGGCGGTACGGTCGAGGAGTGGGAGGAGAAGAGGAGCCACTTCGATCCCCGCTGGCTCCAGGGTCGCAACGTGCGTGACTTCGAGGGGATCGAGCTGTATGACTTCCGTGCCATGCCCACCTTTTACCTCCTCACCGGTGAGGGGACCGTCCTGATCAAGGATCAGCCACTCCCCGTGGTGGAGCAATACCTAACGGGGCATCCCGAGTGACCTGCTCCCGGGTGGGGGATCCTCACGTATCCATATAATTGGGCGATGAGCGTGGATGAGCCGGCATCTCCGGAGCCGCATACGCCCTCAGGTCCCCGCCGCCCTACTCGGCATAGGGACGCATCGTCAGGCAGTCCATTAGGGTGGCACTCAGCCAATAGGCTGTGTCATCAGGGCTGACGTTTTTGGATTTGCTTAAGGTCTCCCTGCAGTAAAAGGCAACGATCCCTCCGTGGCTATCCTCCAAGAGGTCAGCAGGGTTGGGAGGCAGGCGAAGCACCCCGACAGGGGTGCACGCTTCCTAGCCTCAGGTCGAGGGGCGTAGCCCCGACGATCCGTGGATCAGGTATCGCAAGCAATCCTGCGACCCCGCTAGGGCGTCGCACTATCAAGCTTGCCCGGGGAATGCGATGACCGGAGGGGGGCGCCGGGAAAGGGAATTTCTGCTCGGCGACCCGCAAGGGGTCGAGGGGATTAAGGCGGGTTTTGGCACATCGGTCACCGCTTCGCGGATGACCGATGCCTATGGAGCGAGCACCCTTCGGGTGCCTCAGGGATAAGCCCCTTCGGTACATGATTAACCTAATGCTCAAATGCGTCACCCCTGTGAGATGAGTAGGGGTGACGCACAATAGACTGTGTATGAGCTGCCGGATGTGGGGCTTTTCTAATACCGATATTAGAGTTCACTAATACCGGTATTAGAGATCACTAATATCGGTATTAGAGATTTCTCAGATGGGAGGGGTAAAAGAGAGGGGGCTACTGGCGCTTGCGGTGGGTGAGGACGGCGAGGAGGGCATTGAGGAGGCCGATCGCCGTGAGGGCGGCGAAGTAGGGCCAGAGGTCGGTGAGGGTGCTCCCCTTGAGGTAGACCATCCGCATGATGATATTGAGGTAGGTGAGGGGATTGATGTAGGCGATCACCTTGCTCCACCACGGCATCGTGCTGATGGGGGTGAAGAGTCCACTGATGATGAAGAAGATCATCACCGAGAAGAGCTCCATAAACATCGCCTGCTGGACCGACTTAGCAAGATTGGCTACCGCTACACCCTGGAAGGCGATCACCCCCGAGAAGAGTAGCGCCCCGAGGAGGATCAGGAGGTAGCTCCCCACCGGAGCGAGCCCGTAGATGAGGTAGATCAGCAGCGTGCCGAGGAGCGTGGTGCTGACCCCGATGAGCCAGTAGGGGAGCACCTTGGCGACGATATAGGTGCTGCTCCGGAGGGGGGAGAGATTGATCTGGGTGATGGTGCCCACCTCCTTCTCGTGCGCCAGTCCGATGGCGGGGTAGATGCCGCAGAGCATCGTCAGGACCATCACGAGGATCGCCGGCAGCATATAGTACTTGTAGTTGAGCGTCGGATTGTATCGGTCGAGCATCCGGATCTCCACCGGTCTGCCGCTGCCTGCCGCGAGCCCCGCCCTCTCCGTCAGGATCTCCTCGGAGGTGTCAGCGATGAGTCCGCTCATGCGATTCATCGCCATGACGGCGTTGGTGCTATTGACGGCATTGGCGATCAGTCGCACAGAGGCGTGGTGCGACAGCTCCATATCGCGGGAGAAGTCGGGCGGGATCACGAGGATCGCATCCGCCTTACTCCGGTCCACCGCCTCGTAGGCCGGCTCCTCGGAGGAGTAGACCCCAACGAGGTCGATGTCAGGGGAGGCCTCCACCTTCTGCAGTATGAGCCGGGCGTGCGCTCCGGCGGGGTCGTGGTTGACGACCGCCAGGTCGAGGTGGCGGAGGTTGAAATTGATCACCCAGGGCGTCAGTCCGATCATGATCGTCGGGAAGAGGAAGATCATCGTCAGGAGGATCCTGTCGCGAGCGATCTGCTTAAACTCTTTCTCCAAGAGGTATCCAAAGGCACTACTCATCTCAGGCGGGGCTTAACGTTACGGATGGCAAGGGCTATCGTGAGGATGGCGAAGAGGACGAGCACCAGCAGCTCGACCCATATGGCGGAGAGTCCGGTGCCCTGGATCATCAGCTTGCGCATCGAGGTGATGTAGTAGGTGGCGGGGATGAAGCGGGAGATCCATCGAAGGACGAGAGGCATATTCTCCACCGGGAAGATCATCCCTGAGAGGAGCATCGTCGGCATCATCACGCTGAAGCCGGTGAGGATCGTCGACTCCTTCTGCGACTTGACGAGGCTGGAGAGGAGGAGACCAAAGGCGAGACTGAAGAAGGTGAAGACCAGCGTCACGAGGAGGATCAGGGCGAGGGATCCGCGGATCGGCACCCCGAGGACGAAGCGGGAGATGACGAGGATGATCGCAATGATGATGAGGGAGACGGCGAGGTAGGGGACGGTCTTGGAGAGGACGATCGTCGTCGGTCGAGCCGGGGTGGTGAGGAGGAGCTCCATGGAGCCCTGCTCCTTCTCCCGCGCGATGCTGATACTGGTCATCAGCGTACAGATGACGAGGAGCACCAGCCCCATCAGTCCGGGGACGAAGTTGTAGGCTGAGACGAGCCCGGGATTGTAGAGCATCTGAGGGGTGATCTCGATGCTGTAGGGGATCCCCTCGCCGCCGGTGTGGCGGCTCAGCTGGTCAGCGATGAATTGCTGAGCATAGGCGCCCCGGATGCTCCCCATAGCGGGGTCCGACACATCGGCGATCACCTGCAGGCTGGTCGGTAGCCCGGTGAGGAGGTCCCGCTCGAAGTGCTCCGGCACCACGATGGCGAGGTCAATCTCGCCCGCCTTCATCATCTCCTCCGCCTCCCCGCTGTCGGCGAGCATCCCTCGGTAGAGGAAGGTGGCATTGCCCTCGAGCGCCTCCGCCAGCTGCTCACCGGTCTCATCGGTCGAGTGGTCGATGATGACGGTGCGTATGTCGGTGACGTCCATATTCATCGCGAAGCCAAAGAGGAGCATCTCCGTGATCGGCATGGCGATGAGGATCAGGAGCGTCAGCGGGTCGCGGAAGATCTGCTTCCACTCCTTGATGATAAAGGCGCGCATCTGTGAGCCTCCGCGCCGTGGGACTCTCCCTCTCTTCTCTCCTCGTCTCATCGCTTCCCTTGCCTTGTGATGGCGGTAAAGAGGCTACCCATATCGGGGACTCCCTCGGCAGCCTTAAGCTCCGCCGGTGTGCCGAGGACACGGATCTCGCCATCGACCATGATCGAGACCCGGTCGCAGTACTCCGCCTCATCCATATAGTGTGTGGTGACGAAGACGGTGATCCCGTCAACGTAGGCAACGCGGTAGATCAGCTCCCAGAAGAGCCGCCGCGTCAGCGGGTCGACGCCGCCGGTAGGCTCATCGAGGAAGACCACCTCGGGGCGGTGAAAGATCGCAGAGGCAAAGGCGAGCTTCTGCTTCCACCCGAGCGGCAGGTGCCCGGCGCGGGTGTGGCGGTACTCCTCGAAGTCAAGCTGTCCGAGTAGCTCATCCGTGCGCTCCCTGATCGCCCTCTTTTTCATCCCATAGATAGCGGCGTAGAGCCGGAGATTCTCCTCCACCGTCAGGTCGGGGTAGAGGGAGAAGCGCTGGCTCATCACGCCGATGTGCCTCTTGATCCGCTCCCCCTCGTGGAGGATGTCGTACCCGGCGACGGTGCCGCGCCCGGCAGTCGGCTTGAGGATGCCGCAGAGCATACTGATGGCGGTGGACTTGCCGGCACCATTGGCACCGAGGAAGCCAAATATCTCGCCCCTATCGACGTGGAAGGAGATGTGGTCCACAGCGGTGAAGTCGCCGAAGACCTTCGTCAGCCCCTCTACCTCTATCACCGGATCACTCATCGCTGTCGTCTGTGGAGAGGAGGAGGAAGGCATCCTCCAGAGTGGGCTCCGTGGCGACCGGTCGGCTGCCGGAGAGCAGCGGGGAGGAGGCGACATAGCTCATCAGCGCCGCCTCATCTGCCGGATCACGGAGGGTGATGTGGAAGGAGTCGCCAAAGGCGTAGACGTGCAGCACCTGCGGACAGGCCTCCAGCGTCTCGAGAGCAGCCATCCGATCGGTCGCCTCCAGGCGGTAGAGGGGGAGGGGAAAGTGCGAGACCAGCTGCTCAGGCGTGTCGAGGGCGATGAAGTCGCCCTGCCGCATGAAGGCGACACGATCGCAGCGAGTCGCCTCATCCATATAGGCTGTGGAGGAGACAACGGTGACGCCCTCTCTCGCCAGCTTGCGCAGCATCTGCCAGAGGTCGGCACGGCTGATCGGGTCGATGCCGGTGGTGGGCTCGTCGAGGAAGAGGACGTGAGGCTTGTGGATCAGGGCGCAGGAGAGGGCGAGCTTCTGCTTCATCCCTCCGGAGAGATGGGCAGCAAGGCGGTCCTCAAAGGGCTCTATGTGGGAGTAGATGTCGGCGATGAGGGGATAATTCTCCTCCACGGTGGTGCCGTAGAGGGTGGCGTAGAAGTCAAGGTTTTCCCGCACGGTGAGGTCTCCATAGAGGGAGAAGGTGCCGGGCATGTAGCCGATGTGCTGCCTCAGCTCGCGGTAGTCCCGCACCACATCGTAGCCATCTACGATGGCGCTGCCCTCCTGAGGCTCGAGGAGCGAGCAGAGGATCCGGAAGAGGGTACTCTTGCCCGCTCCGTCGGGGCCGATGATGCCGAAGATCTCTCCGCGGCGGACGGTGAAGGAGAGACCCGCCGGTGCCGTGCCGACACCGACCGCCTCGCCCGCCGGACTGCGGAAGACAAGCTTGAGCCCCTCCGCACGGATGATATCGTCCTTCACCTCCGTCATCCTCACTCTGCTGTGGGTCGGAGCAGCTCGCCGTACATACTGATCTTGAGGTACCCGTCCTCATTGGGCACACGTACCTTGACAGCGTAGACCAGCCCCGCACGGTCGTCTCGTGTCTGCACCGACTTGGGGGTAAACTCTGCCTTAGGCGAGATCCAGCTGATCGTGCCGTCGTACATGCGGCTGCCGCCCTCTCCCGTGGCACCATCCACACGCACCTGGACGCTGTCCCCCACACGGATCAGTCCGAGGTCCTCACCGGTGATGTAGGCCCGGAGGATCATCTCGTCCATATTGGCGATGCGGAAGAGCGGATGTCCCGCTGCAGCGAGCTCGCCCCGGTGGACGTAATTGGCTATCACGGTGCCGGTGATGGGCGCTGTGATCACCGAACGGCGGATCATGTCGCTCACCTGCTCCACCTGCACGTCGATGGCAGACCGCTGAGCCGACACCTGTCCGCGACTATTGGAGAGCGTCGCCTTGGTCGCCTCGATCTGCCCCTCGAGCTGGGCTATGCCGGCATCGAGGTCATCGAGCTGCTTCTTCGTCGCCACATCGGCATCGAGGAGCCGCTTGACGCGCTCCCGCTGAGAACGCAGATCACTCAGCTTGGCCTCCAGGGGGGCGATCTGGGTCGCCACATCGGGCGAGGAGACCGCCACACCCGCACCGGAGTGGCGGAGAGCCTCACGCTTCAGCGCCAGCTGGATGGTGTCCACGAGCCCCACCTCGGCACCCTCCTCGAGCCGGTCGCCCTCGGCTACGTCCCAGCGGATCAGCTTACCGCTCACCTCGCCGGAGACGAGGACCTCCGTCGCCTCAAAGCTCCCGGTCCCGAGGACGCTCTTATCCTCTCGACCGCAGCTCACACAGAGGAGCAGGAGGAGCGTGAGCGTGAGGGAGCTGTATCGTATCTCTTTTTTCATCATCATCACTATCTTATCTACTTATCTCTCGATCTCCGCCAGCCGGTAGAGTGCCTCGAGGTACTCTATGCGGTGGAGGTCGGCCGTCTGCTTGGCAGCACTATACTTCGTCAGGAGCTGGAGCGCATCCCGCCGGGTCATCACGCCCTCCTCCACCTGCACGGTGGAGCGGTCGCTGATACTCTTGCGGAGCGCGACGATCTCCTCATCGAGCCGCATCTGCTCGGCACTCTGCTGCACGCTGTGGCGCGCCTGTGCCAGCTCGGCAGAGGTCTTTTGCTCAAAGGTCTGCCGCTGCATCTCCGCCATCTCCGTCATCCCCCGGAGTCGGGTGCGCTGCGCACCGAGACCATAGAGCTGACCAAAGGTCCACTGGAAGCTCAGCCCCACCATGCCGAAGGGGTGTGCCCCGGGCTTAAAGATATTGGGGTACGGATTGGAGTACATCGCCGTGGCGGTCAGCATCACCTGCGGCACCAGCCCGGCGAGGTAGCTGTCGTAAGTCGCCTCTGCCTCCGCCGTCAGCGCATCGTAGTACCGGTGCTCAGGACGTAGCGGAGCGACCCGACCGCCGGCGTTAGTCACCGGCTCGACCGGTGTCGGGGGCAGTGTCACCACCGTCTCCTCACCGAGGGAGAGACCGGTGTAGATCGTCAGCGCCTCCATCAGCGCCCGACGACTCTCCTGCAGCGCAGCACGATCCTGAGCCGCCCGTAGCAGCTCCACACGGATCTCCTCCGCATCGGCGCGGGTAGCCACATCGCTCGCTATCGCCGCATCCACCCGCTCCGCCTGACGGCGCAGCTCCTCGATGAGCGTCGACTGGAGGGCGGCCTGTCCGTCCACCTTGAGGAGACCGAAGTAGATCTCTGTCACCGACTTACGCACCTCCCTCAGCGCCTCCTCCGTCCGGGCATCACGCTGAGCCTGCGTGGCTCTCAGCACCCGCCCCGAGGCAGCGGCATTGCCACCATCCCAGAGGAGCTGAGCAATGGAGACACCGATGCCCCACTGCATCTTGGGGATCGTGGGGATCTTGATCTGCGAGGCGATGCTCGCCATTGTCTCGTCCATCATCCCGTCCCACGTCTCCTGGGGAATGCCCATCTCCTTGAGGAAGGAGGGGACAGCCACCTGGAGCTTCTCGCCCTTGATCAGGTCTTGCTTCGTGGGGTTGGGCATATCGGAGATGTAATTGACACCGCCGGTGAGGCTGATCTGGGGGATGTAGACGTACTTCATCGCCCGGCTGCTCTCCCGGACCACCCTATCCATCACCTCCCGCTGTCGGAGGAGAGGGAAGTGGCTCTCCGCCGCCGAGCGAACCTCCTCGAGGGAGATCTGCTCCGCCACCGGCTCCTGGGCGCAGACCATAGCCCCGCCGGTAAGTAGCGCGACGGCAAAGAGAATATATCGTATATACTTGCTCATCTGTATGTAAGTCTCTCTTATGCTCCGATGGGACCAGCTCCCATCGGCTCCACAAATCTACAGAGACCTTTGCATAATACCCCATCTGCGGCGTCACTTTCGAGATTCGGGCTTGGTCATGTGCGTAAGCACACTCCCTTCGCCCTCACTCTCAGTTCCTTGCATCTGGAGTGTTCTGCAAAGTCCCTGCCGAAAAAGCGGTGCTTTTTCGGCGAAAGACCATTTTGCAAAGGTCTTCTACAAGTTTCCCGGCACTCCCGGGGGTATCACGCTACTTGGCAGTGTCGGGGTACCGGTCACCGTGGCGTGCGACCAATACCCCGACAAAAGCTGTAGCCCCCTCTCCGGAGACGCCTAAGTCAATAGGGCGTCCGGCGGGCGCGGTCCAGCTCCCGCTTCATCTCGCGGTCGCGGATGGCATTGCGCTTATCGTACTCCTTCTTACCCTTAGCGATGGCGATCTCCAGCTTCGCCAGTCCCTTGCCATTGATGAAGAGCCGGAGCGGCACGATCGTGAAGCCGGGGTCGTGCTGTGCCTCGGTGAGGTGACGGATCTCCCGCTTATTGAGCAGCAGCTTCCGGTCACGTCGCGAGCCCTCCTGGGTCCAGGAGCCAAAGGCATAGGTGCCGATGTACATATTCTTGACCCACACCTCTCCGCGATCGACATAGCAGAAGCTCTGACCGAGAGAGGCGCGACCCATGCGGATCGACTTGATCTCATTACCGGTAAGGACGATGCCCGCGGTAAGTCTCTCCAGCACTTCGTAGTCATACGTCGCCCGCTTATTGCGGATATTGACGCTCTTGCGGAAGGGGGTCTTTCCCTGCCCCTTCTTGGATGTGGATGTCTTGGCCATCGGTAGGGATCAGATCACTTTAGTATTGGACTCATCGGGCTCCGAGTTGGCTCCCGGAGTGATGAGGCGGTGGCCCTTGCCGTGCTTATTCTGGATCTCGATGCCGGGATCCTGGGCGAGGTGCTTCCGCAGCTTGGTGATGTAGACGTCCATGGAGCGGGCGTTGAAGTAAGTGTCCTCGCCCCAGATCGTCTTGAGGGCAAAGGAGCGGTCGACGGTGCTATTGGCATTGGCGCAGAAGAGCGCCAGCAGCTCCGTCTCCTTGGTCGTCAGGCTCACCGGCTCCTCGTCCTTGTACTGGAGGGACTGGTGCTGCGTGTCGAAGACATAGTCTCCGATGCGGTAGAAGGCGACGTCATCGGGCTTCTTCCCCTGCACGCGACGCAGCACCGCATCAATGCGCATCGTCAGCTCAGAGGTGTTGAAGGGCTTCTTGAGGTAGTCATCTGCCCCGAGGCTGAAGCCCTCCTGCACATCTTCGCTCAGCGTCTTGGCGGTGAGGAAGATGATCGGGGTCTCAGGATTGAGTGCGCGGATGTCCTTGGCCAGCTCGAAGCCGTCCTTCTTGGGCATCATCACGTCCAGGACGCAGATGTCCCAGTAGCGCGGGCGCTCCTCAAATCCCTGTAGCCCTGCCTCTCCATCCTTGAAGAGGTCGGTATCGTAACCCTTCTCTGTCAGGTAGTCGGCCAGCAGTGGACCGAGGCTCTCATCATCCTCACAGAGGAATACTTTTACTGAGTTTTCCATGATCGTTTCTTACTTATTTACTCTTACATTATTACTCTTACTCTTACCGGTCAGCAGCGGCAGAGTGATGATGAAGGTGGTGCCCACCCCGAGATCGCTCTCTGCATGTATGTGTCCGCCGTGCGACTTCACCGTCAGCGCGACGTAAGGGAGGCCGAGGCCAAAGCCCTTGACGTCGTGCCTATTGCCCGACGGGACACGGAAAAACCGGTCGAATATCTTCTTGAGATACTCGCGCTTGATGCCGCAGCCATTGTCCTCCACGCGGATGGTCAGGTTGCGGTCGTTGCTCGCCGTATGTACCGTGATGTGCGGTGGCACATCGGGACGGCGATATTTCATGGCATTGTCGAGGAGATTAAAGATGATATTCGTCAGCTGCAGCTTGTCGCCCAGCACCTCGGTGCGGGTCGCCTCGAGGTCGAGGTCGAGGCTGCCACCCGCCTCCTCCACCTTGAGCGAGTAGGTCGAGGTGGCGTCGATGATGATCTCCTCCATATCGAGCTCTGTCATCCGCAGCCGGAGGCGGGAGTCGTGGCTGTCGAAGAAGGACATCTGCAGCACCTGCTCGATCAGCAGCGTGAGGCGGTAGGCCTCGGCATTGATCGACTCCAGTATGCGCGCCCGGCGATCGGACTGCGACCCAATGTCGGGGTCGGAGAGCATCTCGACGCCGAGACGTATCGTGCTGACCGGCGTCTTGAGCTCGTGGGTCATATTATTGACAAAGTCGATCCGCATCTCATCGATCTTCTTTTGCCTAAAGAGGGTGATGATGGTGTAGATGAATGTGGCGAGCACCAGGATGCTGAAGATCACGGACGGGATCAGGAAGCCGATGGTCGATGAGATGAAGCGCGCCTGCCCGGGGAAGTATACCCTCAGGTAGTGGAGGCGCGAGGGCGGGTCATTGGTCAGCAGCGCCTGGGTGTAGATCTTATCGGGCTGATCGACAGGGAGGCTGCCATTGGAGAAAGAGATCGTGCCCCGGCTGTCCACCACCTCGTAGCGGAAGGGGATGGTGATCCCATACTTGTCGAGCGACTCCAGGAGGTACTCCTCGAGGTGCTGTCCATCGATGCGGTCGTAGATCGGTCGGTACTGCGCCTTACGCAGCCCCTCCAGCGCCACCTGCAGGAGGATCCTCTGCGTGACGCTATCCGGCTCCGCAAAGTGGCTCCGCAGCATCCGCTCCGCCTCACGGAAGCGATCACTGGGCGTGACGAAGTCGTACGACTTCTTGGGTGGCTGCGGGAGCTGCTCCAGCTTGTAGTCCGGTAGCCCCTGCCCCGCTGTGCCGAGGTCAAAGGGCGACTTGCTCCCCTCCGTCGGGCGGATCAGGAAGTCCCGGACCACATAGCCCGGCAGACCGAGATCGACCCGGATGATGTCGATCATCTCATCCCGCTCCAGGTCGTGATTGGTCTCAAAGAGCGCCTGCCTGACTGAGCTGTCAAACTGAAACCTCCTCGCCTGATAGGTCGCATCGATGTACTTGACCTGCATAAACAGCAGGCCAACAAAGGCGACGACCATCACCACCACGATGAGCCAAAGGGTAGACTTCTTCATATCGCTCCAAAGGTAGCGAATTTCCTCACCCCATTAACATAACGAGCGTTAATGTTACACGCCCTAAGTGTTAAATACAAGCGGTCAAGGGCTATTTAGGACGGGTCATGGGGTCAGGGAAGTGGGGCGAGGAGGGGTGAGATCTGTATCTCTTTTTTAGTACCTTTGTCCCACATCGGTCGGGTCTGGATCATCCCGGTAGCACAACGACCTGACGACGACTGATTAATACTCTAATAATAAGATCTATGCATACCATCGTAAGCGGCATACGTCCTACCGGAAACCTCCATGTGGGGAATTACTTCGGGGCTGTCATCAATTTTCTCAAGCTACAGAATGAGGAGAAGTGCTACTTCTTTATCGCTGACTGGCACTCTCTCACGACAGCACCCCACCCTAAGGACATCATCGCCAATGACTATACCATCCTGGCGGAGTATCTCGCTTGCGGCCTCGACCCGGAGAAGTGCACCATCTACATGCAGAGCGACGTCCATCAGACGCTGGAGCTCTACCTCTACCTAAATATGATCGCCTATATGGGCGAGCTGGAGCGGACGACGACCTTTAAGGACAAGGTCCGCCTGCAGCCCGATAATGTCAATGCCGGACTGCTCACCTACCCGACGCTGATGGCTGCAGACATCCTGCAGCACCGGGCGTGGGGCGTGCCGGTGGGCAAGGACCAGGAGCAGAATATGGAGATGGCGCGCATCTATGCCAAGCGCTTCAATAGCACCTACGGGGTAGACTTCTTCCCCCTCCCCAAGTCACTCTCCAGCAATGGGGACAACGCGGTGAAGATCCCCGGTCTCGATGGCTCGGGCAAGATGGGCAAGAGCGAGGGCAACGCCCTCTACCTCCGCGATGACGAGAAGACGATCCGCAAGAAGGTGATGAAAGCGGTGACCGACGCCGGTCCCCAGGCGCCTCATAGCGAGAAGCCGGAGGTGATCCAAAACCTCTTTACCTTCCTCGAGATCGTGTCGGACAAGGAGACAAATGACTTCTACCGCGCGGCGTGGGACGACTGCTCAATCCGCTATGGCGACCTAAAGAAGCAGATCGCCGAGGATCTCAATGCCTTCATCGCACCGATCCGCGAGCGGATCGAGGAGTACAGCAGCAACCGCACCTACCTCGAGAAGGTGGCTACCGCAGGCGCCGAGCGCGCCCGCGAGAGTGCGGAGGCGACGCTGAGGGAGGTCCGCAGCATCGTCGGCTTCCCTCCCTACAGAGGCTGAGCCACACAAGTAATAGATACCAACATACAATACAACCGTATATAACAAGCAAGAAAATGAACGAAGGACAACTGACCGGAACCATCATCAAGATCCTGGAACCTCGCAAGGGAACAAGCAGAAACACAGGCAAGGACTTCTTTGTCCAAGAGTATATCGTGGAGACTCAGGAGGAGTATCCGACAAAGGTCCACTTCTCCGTCTTCGGTGAGGACAGAGTGAAGGGGTACAATCTGAAGCAGGGCGATACCGTGCAGGTCTTCTTCTACGTCAACAGTCGCGAGTTTAACGACCGGTGGTACACCGACATCCGCGTCCGCAACATCGTGAAGATCGACGCCGGACAGATGGCCGGTGCTCAGACGGGTACCCCCTACGGTCAGCCGATGGGCAACTTCGGTCCCCAGCCTCAGGCCCCCCAGGGGATGCCCGGCTACGGCGGTCAGGCTGCTCCTCAGGGTATGCCCGGCTATGGTAGCCAGCAGCAGCCCTATGGTCCCCAGCAGGGCGATGGTGGCAATGGTGGCGGCGTAGACGACCTGCCCTTCTGAGAGAGAGCCATCGATCCGGAGGTCCGGTGAGCGACTGAGAGCCACCTGTCGGACCCTGAGAGAAGTAGCGGAGGGAGCCCCTTTGGGAAAAGTGGCTCTCCCTCGCTTCGGTGATGATCTGAGGCTCGACGCACCAGCTCCCGCAAGTGGGAGAGAGCGTGTGCCATGCCCCCCATCGGTCTCATGATGTGGCCGTGTGAGGGAGACCCTATGGCTGAGCTATGATACAGCATCGAGCCCCCGCCCGTGGGGATGAGAGTAAGAGTGATAGAGTATGAGAGTATGGGATATAAAGAGGTAATGGCCCTCCGCCAAGAGGGCGATCTGGAGAGCGCTGTGAAGCTTGCCCGGGAAGACTACAAGGAGTCCCCCAATCAGTGGTCCTCGTCGGCACTCTTCTGGGTGCTGAAGGACGTCGCCACCGGTGTCATTGAGGGTGGTGAGATAGATACCGCTGCTGAGATGGTGGCGGAGATGGAGACGCTTATCGAGGGCATGGGGGCTACCGCGCCGATGGCAGAGGAGTCCCTCGCCTCGCTACGTCAGAGCGTGGTGCCACACTTCGGGGAGCTGAATGAGCTACTTACCGGCTATCAGACGGAGAAAAACCCCTACCACAGGCGGGATCAGGTCAGGCAGACCTTTGACAAAGTCCTTAGCTGGCACAACTCCAAGGAGGGGCTACACAAGGCACTCCATCCACGGGTTGCCCAGGTGGTGAGCGACTTCTTTGAGTCACGTAATAAGTTTATCACGATCGAGGAGGTACGCCAAGCGCTGCGGATCTATCTCAGCCTCGAGATAGAGCGTCCGTCAGCGCTCAACTCCCGTGTGCTCGACCAAGTATTGCGCGTGAAGAGCCTCTTCAGGGAGCGCCTCGACTTTACCGACTTCCTCACCAAGTGGGATCCCGCCAAGTCTCTCCGCCCGGAGGACTGGCAGCGTGGCAGTGGCAAGGGGCGTAAGGATCGCGGACCGGAGACGCCCTCCCTCGTAGACCGCGCCCTCACGGTTGCTATAGAGGAGCTGATGGACCGGCGGGAAACCAAGGTGCCGGAGATGATCTACGAGCTCTTCACAGGACTGGAGAGCCTCTACCCGGACGACCGTCTCGTCAAGCTGACTCAGGCGAGACTGCACCTCCTCGAGGGGGAGCGGGCGACCGCACTCGAGGAGTATCAGCGGGTGCTTATGATCTACTCCGAGCCTCGCATCTGGGGCGAGCTCGCCTCGCTCCTCTCTGATGACCCGGCGCTGGAGTCGGCAGCCCTCGCCAAGGCACTGAAAGAGGAGACAGACGACTACGAGCCCTATCTCCTCACCGTGCGGCTCCACTACGCTAAGCTACTGATCGACCGTGGCGACTACGGCAAGGCCCTCCGGGAGCTGCGGATCATCGCACAGATCGCCGGAGAGAGGGGACGGAAGCTACCGCAGAGCTACGAGAAGATGCAGGAGATGATCCCTGAGGGGACGGAGGAGGATAAGGAGAATAAGGCACACTACATCCTCGATGCACAGCCGGCTGAGGCGTATGTGTACCGGTCTCTCGCTGCCACCCCGATGATCGTGATGGACGTGATCGCCCTGCGCCTCAAGGAGCCGATGCGGCAGGTGGTGCCGATGCTGAAGCTCAGCAGCCCCGAGGGACGAGTCCTGCTCACCAACCCCACAGAGATGGGGCTGCCTGAGGGAGACCTGAGAGGGAAGCTCTTCGACGTGAAGTTTATCGAGCCGGAGGACAGCCACGCTATCGTGGTACATATGGAGCCCTCGGAGGCGGACCCTCGCGATCTCTTCCCCCTCAGGGTCGCCTACATCACCGGCTACAGCCAGGGGATGCACGCCTTCCACCTCATCGACTCGGAGAGCAAGCACCACTATCTGCCGGGAGAGGAGGAGGACTTTATGATCGGGGACTTCGTCAATTTTATCCTCCTCTACGACACGATCCGTAAGCCTACACCTAAGCGTCCCGCCCAGCAGCGGGCGCTCCTGCTCGCTCCGCATCGCATCGACCCGGAAGAGGCGCTGGCGGACTTCCCCCTCGTCCCCGCACGGGTGATCTCTACGGAGGAGTCCCGCGTGACGATAGAGACGGACGAAGGGGTCACGGGGACTTTCTCCCAGAGCTTAGCGCCCATCGAGCTGTCGGAGGGCGACAGCTGCACTCTCCGGGGCTTTGTCTTCCGGAAGCGTGACCGCTTCACCGGTGAGCAGCGATCATACTTTGTCACCTTGTCGGTGGAGCCTCTGCCGACAGATCAGCTCGGATAGCAACAGATGGAGAGCATCCCCTTCATAGCTTGGTGCCTGGAGCATCTCAATTACCTCACCATCACACTTCTGATGGCGATAGAGAGCTCCTTCATCCCCTTCCCGAGTGAGATCGTGATCCCACCGGCAGCCTATCTGGCGGCGAGCACGGGGGAGATGAGCGTGGTGGGGATCTTCTTCTTCGGGACCCTCGGAGCGCTCATCGGGGCGTCGGTGAATTACTTCCTCGCTCGCTGGCTCGGGCGCCCGGTCGTCTATGCTTTTGCCGGGAGCCGCGTGGGGGCATTCTTCCTCCTCAGCACGGAGGGGGTACGCCACGCGGAGGAGTATTTCGTCCGGCACGGCAAGGTGGCGACCTTCACCGGTCGGCTGATCCCGGGGATCCGGCAGCTGATCTCGCTACCGGCAGGGCTGTCGCGGATGCCGCTGGCACCCTTTTACCTCTACACCGCGCTAGCGGCGGGTCTCTGGAATACTGTGCTGATCGCCATCGGGTGGTATCTCGAGCACGTCGTGCCGATGGATCAGCTCAGCCCTATGGTCTCCCGCTATAGCACGGAGATCGGGCGTATCATCATCGCCGTGGTGGTGATCGTACTCGGGGTGATGATGTACCGGGCACACCGGCGTAAGTCCCTTGAGGAGAGCCTCGAGGATCAGGAGAAAAGCAAGTGAGCTATGGCTGAGGAGAGACCATTCATCGTACCTGAGAGCGACGAGCCGGTGGCCGCCAAGAGAGTCCGCTGGGCTCGGTGGGACAGGCTGTCCAACCTCTTTGTCGGCGACAAGGGGATCTGGATCGTGACCTTTGCCCTGATGCTGATCAGCATCATCGTCGTCTTCTCCGCCGTGAGCCAGGAGGCGTTTCGGGCTGAGAATAGCGGGCAAAACTTCTTTGGGCAGATCCTGAAGCACCTGATCCTGGTGGTCTGCGCCCTCGGCATCATCGTCCTCGGGTCGCACGTCCCGAGCTCATACTACCTGCGATCATCGACGATAGCCTTCGTCTTCTCCCTCATCTTGCTGATGCTGGTGCCCTTCATCGGCATAGAGATCAATGGCGGGAAGCGGTGGCTGAAGATCTTCTTCCTCACCTTCCAGCCCTCGGAGCTGACACGACTGACGCTGATCAACTTCACCGCCAGCCTCCTCCGCGGGAGCGATGACACCCACTCGTCGCTGCGGGTATTCTGGACCATCATCATCGCCACCGGGATCACCTGCCTCCTGATCTTTATGGAGAATATCTCGACGGCGGTCTTCCTCGCACTGATCGTCTACCTGATGATGTGGGTTGGCGGGGCGCACCGGAAGAGTATGCGCTGGCTCACCCTCGGAGCCGGCTCAGTCATCGCCCTGGTGGTGCTGGTCGTGATGGTGGCGCCCAAGGGGTCGGTCGTCGACATCGGTCGTACCTCGACCGGGTACAGTCGCCTCACAGGATTCTTTGAGAAGTGGGGAAAGCCGATCAATGAGGAGACCTACGACGACATCATGGGCAGCGACTACCAGGTGGTGGCGGCCCAGAAGGCGATCGCCAATAGCAACGTCATCGGCAAGGGTCCGGGGCAGAGCGAGCTGCGGCAGTTCCTCCCACAGGCCTTCTCCGACTATGTGTACAATGTGGTGGTGGAGGAGTACGGCATCATTGGCTCTGCCGGGCTGCTGATCCTCTACCTCGTATTCTTCTTCCGCTGCGGGATGCTCGCCAGTCGCTCCCGAAGCATGTACCGGACCCTCGTCCTGATGGGCGTGGGGATACTCGTCACCACACAGGCGATGATGAATATGGCGGTGGCGGCCAACCTGCTACCGGTGACGGGACAGACGCTGCCCTTTATCTCCAAGGGTGGCTCCTCGTATATCATCACGGCGATCTACTTCGCCATCGTGCAGAGCATCGCACACGACATCAATAAGCGACGACTCTACCAGGACGCTGCGGTATCGGGACATCCCGACCGGATCATCGACCTGGAGGAGGTGCCGGAGCTGGAGGAGGAGATACAGCTCACTGACGAACTAACCAAGCACCAGAAGGAGCAGCTCCACGAGGAGTCCAAGTCCGGAGGGGCAGAATAGTCTTGCTTTTATGGATAAAGAAACAGCATCTACAGAATTGTATCGGGTCATCATCAGTGGCGGTGGCACCGGTGGGCATATCTTCCCGGCGCTCTCCATAGCGGATGAGATCCGCCGCCGCTTCCCGAAGTGCGACATCCAGTTTGTCGGTGCGGAGGGGCGCGCAGAGGCGAAGCGGGTGCCGGCAGCAGGTTACCCGATCCACCTCCTACCAGTCCGCGGTCTCTCCAGCGGAGGAGGGCTCAAGAGACTTTTCTCGCTGATCCCCTTCACCACCCAGCTCTACAAGAGCACGAAGCAGGCGCAGGACTTTGTCCACCACTTTGACCCCCAGGTCGTCGTCGGTGTGGGCGGGTACGCCAGTGCGCCGACGCTGATCGCTGCCAATCACTTCGGGATACCGGTAGTGGTGCAGGAGCAAAATTCTTATGCCGGCAAGGCCAATAAGCTGGTGGCAAAAAAAGCGAAGTGCGTCTGCACCGCCTACCCCCATATGCGCCGTTTCTTCCCCGACACCCCCGAGCTCGTCCTGACAGGCAATCCGATCCGCCACAGCCTGCTGGAGACGGAGCGGAAGAGCCGAGCTGCATATGCCACCTTTGACCTCTCGCCCGACAAGAGGACCCTCCTGATCCTCGGTGGGAGCCTCGGTGCCGGGACGATCAATAAGAGCATCCTTGAGTCGATCTCTCAGCTTGCCTACCGGGAGGACCTGCAGGTGATCTGGCAGTGTGGCGAGAGCTACTACGGTGGGCTGGAGCGTCAGGTGAGAGACTTCGACTCGATCCACCTGATGCCCTTCATCAGCGAGATGGACCACGCCTACGCCATCGCTGACCTCGTCATCTCACGAGCCGGTGCCGGCACGATCTCTGAGCTGACTGCCCTCGGACTGCCGGCGATACTCGTCCCGTCACCCAACGTCGCCGAGGACCACCAGACGCACAATGCGCAGTCCCTCGTCGACCGCGGGGCTGCCCTGATGGTGCCTGACAGCAAGGCCGGTACCGACCTGGTCCCGACGGCACTCGATATGCTGAGCCATCCGGAGCAGTGCGAGCGTATGGCGACGGCTGCCAAGGAGCTCGGGCTACCCGATGCCACACAACGAATTGTCGATGAGATCCAGCGCTATGCCCGACCCTAATCCCTCATCAAGAGCCATCTTCTTCATCGGTATCGGTGGCATCGGCATGAGTGCCCTCGCCGAGTACTTCCTCTACTACGGCTACACCGTAGGGGGGTACGATCACGTGCGGAAGCCGGTCTCCGATCGCTTGGAGGAGCTCGGGGCGGAGATCCTCTACGATGACGATCCGACGCTGCTGCCTGAGCCCTTCCGCGCGGATCAGCCAGGCCTGACAGTCGTCTACACGCCCGCCATCCATGAGGACAATGGACTGCGGACCTACTACCGGGAGCACGACGTACCGCAGATCAAGCGGGCTGAGCTCCTCGGGCAGGTGACTCGGAGGCACAAGGCCCTCTGCGTCGCCGGGTCGCACGGCAAGACCACCACCTCCTCCCTCCTCGCCCACCTGATGCGACGCTCCCACTTGGGTGTCAATGCCTTTATCGGTGGTCTGATGCTCAATTACGACTCAAATAATCTCCTTCTCGATGAGGAGAGTGACTACGTGGTGGTGGAGGCGGACGAGTTTGACCGCTCCTTCCACCGCCTGACCCCCTATGCGGCGATCGTCACCGCGACGGAGGCGGACCACCTCGATATCTACGGCACTGCGGCAGAGTATGTGGCAGCCTTTGGCACCTTTGTCGGGCTACTGCGCCCCGGAGGCTTCGTGATCGCTGAGGAGTCTGCTGAGATCCACCCGGAGTCGCTTCCCAAGGGGACCCGGCTCTACCGCTATGGCGCCTCGGAGCAGTGCGACTACCACTACGACCGGGTGAGCTACGAGGGGGAGCACCTCTTTTTTGACCTACACACCCCTGATGGTGTCCTCCGCCATCTCGAGCTGGGCACACCGATACGGATCAATGTCCTCAACGCTACCGCTGCCATCGCCATGGCGCTCCGCGTGGGGCTGACGGAGGAGGAGATCCGCCCCGCCCTTGCCGACTACCGCGGGATCCACCGCCGCTTTGAGCGGACCCGCATATGTACCGATGGTCCCGTGGTGATCGATGAGTACGCGCACCACCCGGGTGAGGTCCGCCGGTCACTCCTCTCGATACGAGAGCTCTACCCGGGGAAGCGCATCACGCTCGTCTTCCAGCCCCACCTATACAGCCGCACAAGGGACTTTATGGAGGACTTTGGCAAGGCGCTCTCCACGGTGGACGATGTCATCCTGGCCCCGATCTATCCCGCCCGCGAGGAGCCGATCCCCGGCGTCACCTCGGAGGCACTCCTTGAGCGGATCACCTCCTCGCACAAGAGGGTAGTACCCCTCGAGGCACTGCCGGAGGAGCTGGAGCACCACACCTTCGACGTGCTGGTGATGATGGGTGCAGGGGACATAGAGTTTGAGATCCCAAAGGTGATCGACCACCTCAGGAGATCAGAGCAGTAAGCCACACGCCTATGATACGCCGCACAAGGAAAGAGAAAGTCCGCCGGATCCTCGGCTGCACGCTGATGGCACTATTGGTGGTGCTGCTCGGCTGCTCTTTTGTCATTGCGCGGCGCCACGTCTCCTACGCGATCCACCCCTCCCGCACGGTGATCCGTATCGTGGACACAGGGAAGGGGCGCTTCCTCAGGGAGCGAGAGGTGGCAGCGGTACTCCCGATCGACCTCAAGGACAGCGTCTCACGCGGTGTGGACCCCGACCGCATCGAGAGAGATCTGGTGGACGCCTCCACCTACATCCGCAGCGCCACCGCCTTCATCTCCCCCTCGACAAAGCGGCTCCACGTCGTCGTCCACGAGCGCACGCCGATCATCCGGTACTTCCGCAACGGTACCTCCTGGTACCTCGATGATGAGGGGATCTCCGTCCCTCAGAGACAAGGCTCCGCTGCCTACGTCCCCCTTGCAGAGGGCACGATGACCGACGGCACGATCCACTACGTCCTCTACCCGCTGGCGCAGTACCTCTACGACCACAGCGAGTGGAGTCACTTCTTCAGCTACATCGAGATCATCTCAGAGAGCAAGATACACCTCTACCCAAGAGTCGGGACCGTGGTCTTTGAGCTCCATGGGCTGGAGACGCTCGAGCAGGACCTCGCCAAGATACCCATCTATTACAAGGACATTGAGCCACAAGTGGGGACCAATAAGTACGCCCTCGTCAAGCTCTCCTATGAAAATCAGATCGTATGCGTGAAGAGAGAGAAGTAGTCCCTCCCCACGATCGAGCGGTGACCGAGCAAGAGATCGAGGCCAACGAACGGGAGAAAAAGCGAGCCTACGCCTTCTCCTCACTCGTCAATTTTCTCCTGCCACCGATAAAGCTCTTCGCCGGTATCACCGGTCACTCGGCTGCACTGATTGCCGATGCGATCAATTCGCTCCTCGACATCTGTGCCAATATCATCACCTACATCTTCCTCCACATCTCAGCGAAGCCTAAGGAGGATGACGAGCACATCTACGGCCACGGCAAGTACGAGATCGTCGGCTCGCTCCTGATCGCCCTGTCGATGCTGGTGACGGGAGTGCTGATCGTCTTTGGCTCCTGCCGCACCTTCTATGCCTTCTTCCGCGAAGGAGTGCTCCCCAAGGAGCCTGAGGTGATCGCCCTGTGGGTGGCCGTCGGCACGGTCGTGATGAAGCTCATGACCTACTACTACACTGAGCAAAAGGCAAAGGAGACCCACTCCGACGCACTCCACGCTCAGGCGATGGACCACATCTCGGACGTCTTCTCCGCCTCAGCCGTGGTGATAGGCGTGCTGGGCGCTCGGCTGATCCCGGGGGAGGGGACACTCTTTGAGCCACTCGCCGCCATCATCGTCGGTGGACTCATCATCCGCTCCGGTATATGCGTCTACCGCCCTGCCATCCTCAAGCTCACCGACAGCACCGTAGACGCTGAGACAGTGGAGGAGATCCGAAGCGTCGTCAGCACCGTCCCGGGTGCCACCTCGCCCCACCACATCATGGCGCGTATGATCGGGTCTGAGACGCTTTCTATCGAACTGGACATACGAGCCGACGGACTCCTCACCCTCTACGAGGCACACGACATCGCAAGCGAGACTGAGCAGGTGCTCCTGGACCACTTCGGTGTACGGACACACGTGGTAGTCCACATGGAGCCCGCCCACCCCTACCGCCACACGAGGGACTTCATGCAGCGCCGACCGGAGCTCTGCGATCCCGACTCGGGCGAACCACTCCCGGATAGATGACAAAGGGTCCCCTCCACCTCCCCGCCCGACTGCAGTCCGTCCGCCTTGAAGCGGGCATCGACGAGGTAGGTCGCGGCTGCCTTGCCGGACCTGTAGTGGCCGCTGCTGTGATCCTCCCGGAGGACTTTGACCTCCCCGGACTGACCGACTCCAAGCAACTCACAACCCATCGTCGCGAGGACTACGACCTCACCATAAGGGAGAAAGCGATCGCCGTCTCCGTCGGCAGCGCCACCGTCGAGGAGATAGACCGGCTGAATATCCTCGGAGCCACCTTCCTCGCCATGGAGCGAGCCATCGAGGGGCTGGAGCCCCGCCCGGAGTACCTCCTCATCGATGGCAACCGCTTCCGTAGCCACCTCGAGATCCCCTACGAGACGATCGTAGGGGGTGACGGCAGGGTCGCCTCCATAGCTGCCGCCTCCATTGTGGCAAAGGTCTACCGCGACCATCTGATGGCTCATCTTGCCGAGAAGTACCCCGAGTACCACTGGGAGCGAAACGCCGGCTATGGCACGGCAGCCCATCTCGCCGCCATCCAATCGCACGGCCTCACGCCACACCACCGACGCACCTTCGCCCCCTGCCGCCCCACACTCTTCGACACCTGATCCCCCTCTTCCCGAGAGTATCAAAGAGGTGTATGATAAGCGTATCATTAGCTATCTTGGCGGGCGGAGATACAGCCATCCACTATTCACAATCAATACCCTCAGACATGCGTAGATTACTGCTCACACTGCTCCTACTTATAGCCCTCCGGCCACCCTACCTTTATGCACAGACTGACACGCTCCGCTTTCACGAGGACGGGACCTTCAAGATTGCACAATTTACCGACTTGCACTTAGATCCCGGCTCACCGGGTAAGGATCAGACTCTGACAATACTCCGAGAGATTATCACGAGAGAGCAGCCTGACTTAGTCGTATTGACAGGTGATGTGGTGACTCGGGCACCGGCAGCAGAGGGGTGGCGGAGTATCATACGATTTTTCACAGAGGAGCGACAGCCCTATGTCGTCTTGCTCGGCAATCACGATGCAGAGACGATTGCCAAGGACTCCATTTATACGCTTCTGGAGGGGACGCCCTACTGCCTGAGTCAGAGAGGTCCTGTAGAGATCAGCGGGAGAGGCAATCAGCAGCTTAGGCTCATAGGGTCCAAAGAAAGCACTACTAAAGCACTCCTCTACCTCATCGACTCCAATCAGTACCACCACGATCAGTCTCTGAGCCACTACGACATCATTCACTTTGACCAGATAGAATGGCTAAGGAGGGTACATACAGAAACACAGAAGGAGATAGGAGATGATACCCTTCCCACCCTACTCTTCTTCCACATCCCCATACCGGAGTATAGCGCGCTCTCAGACAATAAGGAGGTAGTCGGTGAGATGCGGTGGCGAGTCAACTCTCCGGCGATCAATAGCGGACTCTTCAGCACCATGCTGGAGATGAGAGGGGTTATGGGAGCCTTCTGCGGGCACGATCACTCCAATGATGCGATCGGGCTCTACAAGGGGCTTGCTCTTGGATACGGAAGAGTCAGTGGCATTGATGCCTATGAAGGGCTCTCCCGTGGCGGCAGGATCATTGTCCTCTACGAGGGAGAGCAACGCTTCGATACCTATGTAGTTATCTCAGGTGAGGATCAGAAGGGACCTACCTTTCAGTACAGTAGATGACAAATACAGAGGGCTGCATCACTGTGATATCAGTAATGCAGCCCTCTGAAATAAATTCAGGTGCCTACTCTCCGAGGAGTTCCTGGGAGAGAATGATCAGCTTAGTCAGCATACGGGGGATGTGGAAAGGACCCTTAAAGAGGTTACCCTTAGCCGGCTGAGCCACCGTGCCATCTCTGTGGAGGTAGCCATACCACTCGGGGTACTCAGCGTCACGGAGGTGGGTCCATGCCCAGTCGAGTGCCTTCTTATGACTCTCGAGGTACTCCTCCCGACCGGTCTCTTTGTAGGCGTAGAGGTGCGCAATGGCTGCCTCAGTCTGGGGCCACCAAAACTTCATATCCTGGCTGTAGTCCTGGCTCGGGAAGCCCTTGCAGTCGCGGAAGTTGATTACACCGCCATAGGGCTCGTCCCAGCCCCACTCCCAGGCGCCATCCAGCACGTCAAGGCCAAAGGTGCGCATCTCATCCGAGATCGGGAGGGAGGGGAAGGCGTGCCCCACCTCCATAAGGAACCAAGAGGTCTCTATGCAGTGCCCCGGGTTGATCGTCCGCCCCCCAAGGGTGTCGATAAGGTCGCCCTCAGGGGTGACACTCTCGAGGATGATGTGGTACTCCGGGTGCCATAGCTTGTGGCGGATCGCCTCATACGATTTCTCCACCTGTCGCTCCAGGATCGGATCATCGACCACCTGACGAAGCACCGCAGCGGTATTCATCAGGATCATCAGGATGCTGTGCCCTATGGCGGGCTGAGTGGGGAGGTACTTCGGTGGCAGTGCACCGGGTGTCTCCAGCCACTCCTGCACCTGGCGGAAGAGCCGGAGAGCCTTGTCGGCATAGCTCCTATCCCCCGATGCCAGCGCGTACTCCGCCATAGCGATGATGCCGAAGGTCTCAGAGAAGACGTAGCGACGCTTACGGAGAGGGAGTCCCTCCCGAGTCACCTCGAAGTACCAACGACCATCCTCCGGGTCAACGCAGTGTTGCTCTGCGAAGTCAAGGATGCTCTTTGCTGCCGCAAGGTACTCAGGACGTGGGTCGACGTGATTGTAGACGTAGGAGAGGATGTAGGCTGCACGGCCCTGAAACCAGACCGACTTGGTCCCGTCCATCAGCGTCCCGTCACGATCGACACAAGTGAGCATACCACCATACTTCCGGTCGAGACCATGCTCGAGCCAGAAGGGGAGGATACTCTCCTGCAACTCCTCTCTGCACTGAGTGATTAAGTTGTGTAGATATTCTTGTGTTGAAGAATTCATTGTTAGGGTTCGATAATTGAGTGGTAATAGTTGCTTGAGGGGAGATCTGCCTTAGATGGAGTACTTCGTGATCTCCCAGCCCATGAATCCCATATCAGTCACCATAAGATAGACATGGACCGTAGTCCCATCGGGGCTGACGTAGAAGCAGGCATCCCCCACCTTATTGGGATTTGTCCCCACGCGCTCA
This sequence comes from Porphyromonas sp. C0041D3, assembly GCF_056590575.1. NCBI lineage: Bacteria > Pseudomonadati > Bacteroidota > Bacteroidia > Bacteroidales > Porphyromonadaceae > Porphyromonas > Porphyromonas sp. C0041D3. The sequence continues at coordinate 22,706 of NZ_JBWPWJ010000010.1, read as the reverse complement.
TTGAGCCAACCGTAGAGTCGACCATAGTCTACTTCATTAGGCTTTGAGAGGTCTCCGCTGGCGGAGGGATCGTACTTCTTATTGTACGAGTCGAGGATCTCACCATCAGTGAGAGATGCCGGGGCACCACTCTTGATATCAGCCACGATGAGACGATTCCTCCAGTCGATAGCAGCGCTCCAGGTGGGTACTTCACCATTGCCGATAGCGACCAGCTCCATACCATTGAAGTGAGTATAGCCGAAGCCCTTGGTATTCCCATTGACCGTAAACCAATTCTTACCGGGGCCGAAGTAATGGGTCTCACCATCCATACCCACCTTGACCATACCACGGTCCACGAGAGCACCGATCACGACAGGATCGCTGTCCTCTACACCGGTGGGGACACACTTGGAGGCATTGGTAAGGGCTATCACACTCTTGGGAGCAATAAGTCCGCTGTGCTTAACGACCTCACCATCCTTAAGAGAAAGTACGAAGAACTCATTGAGGCCATTGAAGACAAATCCAATGCGTGCCTTGCCACTAAGGACATTGCCGGCAATGCCCATAGTACGGCCGGTATTGGCATTCTTATTCTTGCCCATAAACATCGGATCGTGCTGAAGATCCTGCGTGAAGATCTTGGTCGGAGCACCATCGATCCCATCCTTCCAGACCCATACTTCGAGCGTGTGATTGGGAACCCACTTATTCTCGATCGAGGAGATCGTGGTAGCCACCAGGTGACCTGCCTCATCGTGAGCGATACCATGGATATCACCAACGATGGGATCACGATTGACGGTCTTACCGGTAGCCTTGCCTGTGAAGCGATTGTGGCGAAGGAGTGAACCCTTAAGATTGGCGATGATCAGCTCGTCTCCGATCACAGCCATAGAGCGATTTTGAGCATCGACCCAGCCGTGATCACCATCCTTAATCACCTTGACTCCGAAGAGTGGGGAGATCACGCCCGGCTTACCAAGCGGTGCGTAGTTGGGATCTACGATCTTAAAGCTATACTTAGTCTCTTTCCCACTCTGGGAAACTACTGTGAAAGAGGTATTCTCGTCTGTCAAGTCCATCTCTGCCCCCTCAGCAGGGAGCTTCAGCGTCGACCATGGCGAGGTCTCGATCTCCAGCTTGGCATGCTTAAGCATCTGGAGGTGCTTATACCCAAGCTGTACAACCTTAATGACGCGTGTACCATCCTCACTCGCCGGCTGTAGGATATAGATGAACTTTGCATTGTCACCTCCGTTGAGTAGCTTCATCGAGGTGACGTCAGAACGGTCGGACAGTACATACTCTGCGCGGAAAGTATACTCCTTGCTACTTCCATCTACGTAGTGTATGGTAGACCTAAAGTCCTTAGTGAGGTCATGGACGCCCTCCAGTTTGGGCTCAAATGTAGCACCCACAGGCATCACCGCAGTGAGGACCATCTGGGTCAGGTCACCCTGTATCGGGTCGATATCGGAGAGATAGTAGGGGATCTTAAGAGTAATGAGCCCCTCCTCATCATCGATAGTAGCCTTGAAGGTCTTATCTTTATTGGAGCAAAAAGCCCCCTCTACCGACAATGTATGCAAGTCCGCCTCCTTGGTGTAGCCGGGCTCGACCGGACTCTGACAGCCCGTCAGAAGTCCGAGGAGCGCACCCATGAGAGGTAGTATATATCTTACTTTCATAGCTGTACGTGTTTCGAAGTTATTTCCACTGTTCATTCTGCTCAAGAGCCGCGTTGTTCTTAAACTCATTAAGCGGGATCGGGTTGATCAGATACCTCTCCGGGAAGATGAGCGGTTGAGGATCCACGGCAATATACTGGTACACGAAGTGGTCGTCACTCTTGGTGATCTTGACTCCATGGCGCTGCATGCCATCCATAACCCTCTGAGCGATACCCCATCGACGGAGGTCCCAGAAGCGGTGTCCCTCCAGACCAAGCTCCCTGATGCGCTCCAGCTGCAAGTCACCCAGGTACTCCTCCCAGGAGGCCTTGAGAGCAAGCGCCGGCAGCTGTACCGACGCACGAGTGGTGCGCAGCTTATTGAGCTCCTGGTAGGCCTCGGTGTACTTCCCCAGTCGCGCCAGAGCCTCAGACTTGATGAGCAATACCTCTGCAAATCGCATCTCGATCCAGTACTGATCACTCTTGATATTTACGAGATCTGACTCGGGGTCATACTGAAGATACTTGCGCACCACATACCCGGTGGTCGTGCTTCGAGTATTATCGGCAGTATCATACTCATGGAAGCCATCTACACCACCTACAAAAAGCTCTAGATTGCGTGGCTCCCATCGCTTATTGGCAACATCGACAAGGCGCTTCCATGGGGCTCCATTATAGAGAATAGTGGCATAGAAGCGAGGGTCTCGATCCTTCCAGGGGTCAATCCCGGTAGACCTCACCTCGTCCCAGCTGAAGGGCTTCCACACATCGCCCACCTTGATCTCGTAGCTCCCGGCAAACTCCTCCGTCGGGGTAGCCACCACGCCGGTCTCATGACCGAGGAAGTCGGCAGACGCTCCGTAATAATTATCAAAATTGTGCTGCAGGCTCGGCTTATCGAAGTAGGCGGCAAGGATGAGCTCCTTATTGTGCTCCGTGGTAAAGACCTTGCTGTAGTCGTCCAGAAGAGCATACTTACCCAAGCGCTCTACCTGAGACACCGCATCCAGCGCTTCCTGCCACCTGCCGGCGTAGAGAGCCGCGCGGGACATGAGTGCCCATGCGGCACCCTTAGTAACTCGACCCAGGTCCAGTGCAGGCCACTCCTCGGGTAGCTTCTCCGCTGCCTTGGCGTACTCACTAAGGACAAAGTCCCAGCACTCCTTCTCTGATGAGCGGGCCTTAGAGCGGTCATTTTGATCATCGACCTTCTCCTCGCTGATCCGGAGGACAACACCTCCATATCGCTGGATCAACTCCTGATAAGCAAATGCTCTCCAGAATCGTGCCTCAGCTATGCGGATGGCCACCTCATCTTGGGGAAGCTCAGAGAGCTTACCCTTATTGCAGTCGACAAGGAATTCGTTGATCCTCTTGATCCGACTATACATATCAGCCCAGTTGTCGAGGACAAAGGCTTGTGTATAGCTCTGAGGTTGATAGAAGATCTTATCATTCTCGGAGAAAGTCTGATTATAGAAGGTGGGCTTCATCAGATCCGTGTAGAGCTCACTCATGCGCCCATTGCTCCTGATCTCAGCCGTGTGCGGTGACATCAGTACTCCGTAGAAACTCTTGACGTGGAGGTCAAGATTCTTCATATTGGCATATGCGGTACGCTCACTATACCGATCATTGGGGTCTATCTCCAGAGGATCGCTACACCCCGTCATCGCAGCCGACAGCGCGCCCAGCGAGAAGCAGAGTACCGCTATCTTAGCTATTATCTGTCTCATATCCTTGAGTATTTCTTAGTAAATGATTTCATCAGAAGGAGACATCAAGTCCCAGGCTGACTGTTTTCTGCTGAGGATAGTAGGCCTGGAGGACACTGGGTGCCTCGGGGTCTACGTACTTAAAGCCGGAGAAGGTGAGGAGATTGACTCCGGCCACATAGACTCGGAGGCTCTGCAGACTCATCTTTCTCGTCAGTGTCTCCGGGAGCGTGTAGCCAAGGGTAACATTCTTGAGCCTCAGATAGGATCCATTGATCAGCCAGTAGTCTGAGGTCCAAGCGTTATTGATATTTCCCACGATAGAGAGACGAGGATATTTCCCGCCTGTGTTATCGGGCCTCCAGCTTCCCTCTACAAGATACCTTGGCGGGGTATCTCCTCCGCCATAGAAGGGTTTCGTCAGAGGGGTCATATCCTCGACGCCATTATTCCAGGCACCCTGAAGCATCTGACTATAGAGAGCCGCTCCCTGAAACATTACAGAGAAGTCTATCCCTCTCCAGTCGAGTGAGCCGTTGATTGCATAGACCAGCTCCGGGAATCTGGAGGAGGCTATCTCCACCTTATCATCGACAGTGATACGTCCATCACCATTGATATCCTCGTACCTTATATCTCCCAGCCGGACCTTGCTGGGATGTCTGGGTGCGTTGTCAATCTCCTCCTGTGTCTGGAAGAGACCCACTGCCTTGAGTCCAAGCACTCGACCTACCGAGCGCCCTATCTGACTCTGCCAGGGTAGGATATTGTCCGGCTCTGCTCTCTTGAGGATGCGGTTGTGAGTGTACGAAATGGTACTACTGAGATTGTAGTGCAGATCTCCTACGGTATTGCGATGTGAGAGCACCAGCTCGAAGCCTCGGTTGTCAAAGGTACCTGAGTTCTCGATCGTGGGATAGTTTCCTCCCAGAGAGGGTGGATAATTACCCCCGAGAGGCTGGAGAATATCATAGGTATACTTATAGAAGACATCCATCTCAAGACCCAGGAGTCCCCTCCAGAGAGTAAGGTCAAGGCCGAGGTTGTAGGTCCGCGTCTTCTCCCAGGTCAGGTCGGGGATAGGCATACCGGCAGAGGAGGTGACCAAGGTGTTCTGTGCCTGCGGGTCCTTACCGAAGGCTACATTCTTATTCTGGAGACTGTAGCTCTTGAGGAAGAGATAGGGAGCCACCGTATTACGTCCCAGCTGACCGATACTTCCACGAAGCTTAAGCATATCGACGATATTGGTGCGGTCCTTGATGAAACTCTCCTCAGACATCACCCAAGCGAGGGAGCCGGAGGGGAAGAAGCCCCAGCGGTAGTCCTTAGCAAAGAGATAGGTCCCATCGTAGCGGAATGAAAACTCTGCGAGGTACTTCTTGTCATAGGCATAATTGACACGCCCCACGTACCCGGCATTGGCAATACTGCCACTCTTTCCTCCGTTTCCAGGCCAGCGCTCACCTGCCTCGGGAATGATCTTACCGAAATCTAGCTCTCTGATATCGAAGAGGTCGTAGCTCCGACGACGGGCCTGGAAATTACTGGTGTAGAGACCATTAAGCTCGTAGAGGAAGAGGGCACCAATATGGTGCTTATCAAACGTATTGCTGTACTCGATAGCGGGTCGGAGGGTATAGCCGATATTCTGAGTGTTGCTCATATAGAGGCTACCGTCCTTCTGCAGATTCGTAGCGTCTCTAAGGGTATACGCTTTTTTCCCGAAGTCGTACCACATCACCTCATATGCGTAATTAAAGCTCTTGCCATTAAGTGCCTTATAATCCCAAGAGGCAAACATCGAGACATTGAGACCCTCTACGTAAGGGATGTCCCAGCGGATCTTACCAGAACCCTCGAAGGCATAATTTTTATTCTCTGCAGATCCGGAGTTCCCGATACTGTAGTAGGGATTGATCGGAAGTCGAGCAGGAGCCGTGGGATGGCCGTCATACTCTCGGGGAACAAATGGCCTCGCGTACATGAGTAAGCCCCAGACGTTGCCCGCCTCCTGATTGCCCCAGGAGAGGATACCATCGATGAAGTTATTGCGGTATCTACCTGCGAGATTGATGGACACTGTGATATTCTTTACCGGAACAGCATCAATATTGGCACGTATACCGTACTGACTATAGTGGTTGGTGTTGAGGATACCATTCTGATTCATGAATTCACCACTGGTGTAGTACTTGATGCGCTCGGAGCCTCCCGTCAGAGACACGGTGTGCTTCTGCATAGAGGTGGCCTTTAGTGCAGGAGCGATCCAGTCGGTATTCTCATACCCATCGGTAGGATCACCATTGGTGACCAGGGCCATCTCTTCCTCAGTGAACTTGGGAGCCTTGCCATCCAGCTCGAGCGCTTTATTGTACCACTGCATATACTCCAGACCGTTGACAAACTCAGGAAGAGTCGTCGGGCGTGACCAAGAGTAAGAGCCGGAGTAGCTGATATTGTGTCGTCCCTCAGCACCACGCTTGGTGGTGATGAGGATGACACCATTACCTGCACGCATACCATAGACTGCAGCCGCAGCTGCGTCCCTAAGCACGGAGATGCTCTCGATATCCTGAGGATTGACCTCATTCATCCTTCTCTCCACACCATCGACTAAGATCAGCGGAGAGGAGCTACCGTTATAGGTATTGAGGCCACGGAGCAGGATCTCTGTGCCATCAGCTCCTGGTGCACCTCCGGACTGGACACCGGAGAGACCGGGAGCTCTTCCGACGAGCAGCTGAGAGACATTACTTGTCGGGACCTTAGTGAGGTCGGACTTGGAGATCGTAGAGACGGCACCGGTAAGGTGCTCCTTCTTCTGAGTACCATAGCCGACGACGACCAGCTCACTGAGCTGCTCTACATTGTCCAGTAGCTTGACGTTGATCACCGTCTTACTTCCGACGGTTATCTCCTGCGGTACCATACCGATGAAGCTAAAGACTAGCACATCGGTCTTGGCAGCACGGATAGAGTACCGACCTTCCTGATCGGTTGCAGTGCCGTTACCGGTATTCTTGACCTTTACCATGACGCCGGTAAGAGGCAGTCCGGTATTGTCAGTCACTTGACCGGTGACTTGGAGTTGTTGCCCCTGCGCTGTGACTTGTAGTGCCATCATTAGCACTCCAACCACAAGGGCCAATCTCCAGCAGATAGAGGCAGTTGGGATCTTCATAATCTGCGGTTTTGACTTATTAGGGTTTGTGAATCTATAAAACTATTATTATTAATCTCATTATCAACTCTTACCAGATCACGATCTCATCCGTCATCAGGTATTTATCGTCCGTAGGCATATGATAGTGCACCTTGATGTAGCGCGCCTTACGATCTGTCCTGGTAGTGAATGTCTCTATGCGTTGCCTCCGATCGTCGGGGGAGGTGGCAGATAAGATCCTGCCACAGGAGGTAAAGGTCTGTCCGTCCTCGGAGAGAGAGACCTCGACCCAGCGAGGCATATAGAGACCGGGACCCGCCTGCTGCATGCATCGGGTCGATACCTTGTGTATGGGCTGCACCACTCCGAGATCGATAAGCGCCACATTGTCGCGAGAGGCACGAGTCCCCAGCCACTTACCATCAGAGAAGTTTGCCGTCCCCCGCACGCCGTCCAGCAGCGCCGTCTCAAGACCCACAGAGGCATACTCCCTGCTGGTGGGGGTCAGCCAGGTAAGTCTCTTACCCACCCCCAAGTGATAGTCAGCATCCACCTCCGTCACCCGACCATCTATCCTGCCGGCCACGAAGTGCGCCGCCATGATCCGTGCAGAGTCGCTCACCACGATGGTGTCACCGAGGCTGTATCTCGGCGAGGAGAGTGTCGGGATCGTCCCGTCCAGTGTATAATGTACCTCGAGGGGACGTCGCTCACTCTCCAGTGTTACCAGTATCCTCCGATGAGCATTGTCGACAGTCATACTCTCATCCAAGATGGAGGAGGGACTATAGCTATTGACGCCCCTACCCCGCAGTCTCTCCACCTCGCGATTGAGACGCCACTTAAAGCACTCCGGATCCTTCCGCGACACCTCAGTCCAGCCTATCTCGGCGAGAGACAGGAGGCGAGGAAAGATCATATACTCTGCATGCTCCGGTGTAGGCACATACTCCGTCCAAAGATTTCCCTGTACACCTACGATGTGCCTCTTCTCATCCGATGTGAGTGAGGGGGGTATAGGATCATACCCGTAAGTCCTCATAAAGGTAGTGGTCCAGCCATTGGCCTCCGGCTCATAGCGTCTATCCGACTGATAGTAGTCCAGATACAGGATCCCCACAGGACACATTATGGCATCGTGACCGGACTTGGCTGCCGTGATGCCTCCCTCCTCACCACGCCAGGACATAATAGTCATCTCGTGAGGTGCTCCTCCACCGAGGACATCATCCCAGCCTATGGCTGTGCGTCCCCTGGAGGTGACGTACTCTGAGATGGAGGTCATGAAGTAACCCTGCAGGGCGTCTGTACTCTCCAGCCCCTCCCTGTCACACAGAGCCTTGCATCGTGAGCAGGTCTCCCATCCTCTCTTGTCTGCCTCATCGCCCCCTATATGGATATACTGAGAGGGGAAGAGATCCATCACCTCATCCAGGACCCGGTGTATAAAGGTGTAGGTCTCAGGATTACCGAGACAGAGATCTCTCTCGTACCTTGCCGGACTACCACTACAAGAGAGCTGCGGAAGGGCATAGAGCACCTCACTGCTGTGGCTCGGCATCTCGATCTCAGGGATCACCTCTATGCCTCTCTCCTGAGCGAAGCGGACCACTTCGCGGACCTCCTCCTGCGTGTAGTACCCACCATAGCCGCCGATAGAGTCAGAGGGAATATGCCGTCTGTCACCGGAGTCCCACCAGGTCATAAAGTGAGGCTCGCTACGGTAAGCAGTCTTGCCTACCAGCTCAGGGATGCTCTTGATCTCCAGGCGCCATCCACCACCATCCGTGAGATGCCAGTGGAGCTTATTGAGCTTATACCGAGCCATCTCATCGAGAAGTCGGAGGATAAAGGGGAGGGGCATATAGTGGCGTGACACGTCCAGCATCAGTCCCCTGTAGGGAAGCCGCGGTCGATCCTCGATCTCCAGTGAGGGAAGCCCTCTCGGAGTGATCAGCTGCCTAAGCGTCTGTAGGGCGTAGCGCGCTCCCTCGATCTCCTTATAGCGGAGGAGGACACCTGCGTCAGGAGTTATCCTGAGTGTGTACCCGTCCGGCGTCATCCCCGGATCATACTCGAAGTGGATCATCGAGCGATCCGTCGACTCCTCACACGAGACGCTCAGACCCGAGACCTCCCCCGCCTCCTTGATCTCACCGACCAACTCTCTGGCAATAGGCAAGAGATCACTAAGAGTCTCGGGCAGCGACAGCCTCACTCCATCGGACCACTCATAATACCCCTCGGATAGAGACTCCACATGCTGAGGCATGGGGATCAGGGTGTAGTCCTCCTCTTGAGAATAGGCGGAGAGACCTCCTACGAGGGCAGCGCAGGAGAGGAGGAGTCGGAGTATGTACGAGGTGGAGCTCATGGCGACTAAGTCATCATCGAGATGGAGTAGAGCGGAACCAGAAGCGCTCGATCTCCTCCAGACTCTTACCGGTAGTCTCCGGCATCAGCCTCCATACGATATAGAGGTAGGGCAGGCACATGAGTGCAAAGAGGAAAAAGGTCCCCGACGGCGTCAGCGTCTCCAGCATCCAGGGCGTAAGCTGACCAATCAGGTAGGTCCCGATCCATAGCGAGAGACCCGCCAAGGACATCGCCAGACCTCGGATGCGGGTCGGATACATCTCTGAGAGGAAGACAAAGATCACCGCGCTGATAGACCCCGCGCAGAAGAATATGTATGCCAGGAAGAAGACCAGCAACCAGGTGGACGAGATGCCGATCGTCTCACCATACAGGAAGTATAGCCCTATCAGCACCAGCGACACGATCATACCTGACACGCCATAGTAGACCAGAGTCTTCCGCCCCACCTTATCGATGAGGAAGATCGCCAGCATGGTGGTAAGTACATTGACTATACCGATCCACACCTGATACCATAGAGAGTCCTGCGCTGCCAGCCCGGCACCCTCAAAGATAGAGGGACCATAGTAGAGCACAGCATTGACTCCCATAAATTGTCCGAGCATAGCGATCGCCACCCCGATCAAGACCGGGCGGAGGACAGCCGGTTCCCTCAGGAGCCGGAGAGAGCTCTGCTCAGCGGATGTTGCTGCGATAGCTGCTCTCGTCTCACTCATCTGACTCTCGACCACCTCAGGGTCCCTATGCATAGTGCGTAGGATCGCCCTTGCCTGGTCGTCCTTATGTCTCAGGATGAGCCATCGGGGACTCTCGGGGATAAATAGTATAGCCACAAGGAAGAGCAGAGCAGGGATCGTCTCCATGCCCAGCATCCCACGCCATACCTCTGCGGAGAAGATGAGTTGCATCCAGTCTCCGGAGAGATTCGGCTCAGAGGAGGACCATCGGAGGAGTGCAAAATTGATGAGGTATGCTCCGAGGAAACCAATGGTGACAGCAAGCTGGTAGAGTGCCACCATCCGTCCGCGATACTTAGGGATAGAGATCTCAGAGATATAGAGTGGCGAGACGATCGACACGACGCCGATCCCCATCCCTCCTATGATACGATAGACTACCAGCTGATCAAATGAGTGGCAGACTGCACAGCCTACCGCAGAGGTAGTGAAGAGGACCGCAGAGAGCAGCATACTCCACTTGCGCCCTATCCCATCACTCAGGATCCCGGCGCATAGCACCCCGATAATCGATCCTACCAAAGCGCAGCCCACGTACCAGCCCTGCGACATGGTATCTAAGCCATACTGCCCCACCACGAGAGGGATGGTCCCCGAGATAACTGCCGTATCGTAGCCAAAGAGGAAGCCTCCGAGAGCAGCAATTATCGCCAGGAAGAGCAGGTAGCCGTAGTTGGTCTCTTTCTTCTCCATCTTGTTGCCTTACTTCTCCACCAAGGGGGTTATCTCATTGATCCATAGACGATAGCCCTGAGCAGTCAGATGGATGCCGTCACGGGTATAGGAGGCGCGCAGCATATCTGTCTCCGGGTCTATCAGGAGAGAGAAAATATCCAGGTAAGTACAGTCCATCCTCTTAGCCAGGGCTGAGAGCTCGGCATTGACCTGACGGATATTATCGGTGCTTACTGAGGGCGTGTCAGTCTTGAAGATCTCCCGATTGATCGGAAGTATACTCTCGAGGTAGATCTTCGTGTCGGGGCACTGACTCTTCAGGATACTCAGGATATGCTCGATGTTAGCAATGATCTGAGCATTGGGCTTAGAGCCGATGAGGTCGTTGATACCAATCATCAGGAAGAGCTTGGATGGCTGATGCCGGATGATCTCAGGCATACGGTGGAGCACTCCGGCTGTGATGTCACCCCCGATACCTCTATTGAGGATCGCGACACCGGTGGGTGGCGTAAAGTACTCGTGCCACTGCCAGTGATCAGTGATGCTATTGCCGAGGAAGATGATCGCACCATTATGGGTGGGAGCCTCCTCAAACATCGACTCCCTCATAGTATAGTGGACAAAGGGCTCAAAGGGAGGTAGCTCGCGCTGAGCGTAAAGCGACTGTGCTCCGAGGAGGAGCAGCAGGATCGGAAGCAGATACCTATTCATGTCTTTATTTCTTGATTATAATGCCGTGATTATCACATCGATTCTTTACAGCGGACAAGGGCTTGATCTAATACCGATATTAGAGATCACTAATACCGATATTAGACTTTTCTTTTACCGGTATTAGTGAGCCACCAGGTCGGCACACCTTATTTCCGTAGAGATCCACTTCTTGACTAAAGGGATTGAGTATGCGATCCAGGAGGAGGATAAAGTCTCCCCTCGAGATCGTCCCTCCTAGGTCTTGCCCCGGGAGCTCAGCCTCTGTCACCTCTCTCTGGGAGAGCAGGCTCATCAGCCGGAGTGCCTGGGATACCGATACCTCCTCTTGATCGGCTCCTCTCCACCGGCGGATCTGCTCCACCGCATCGGGGTAGTACTCCTCCAGGCAGAAGATCTCCCCGTAGTGGAGCGGAGCATCGACACGCATCCACGTCTCATTGGACCAATTAATAGTCTTGCCCTCACCCCTCAGGATCCCGGTGACGCCTATGCGCTGTAGGGGGAGGAAGAGAGGGTCGCCCTGAGGGACATCAAGGAAGGGCATCAGATACCCACCTCGCCTCAGCAGCTCACGCTGTACAGCTCTCACAGAGACCTCTGCCGCAGAGATCTCATCCCTGACGGAGAGTGCGGCAAGCAGACCGGCGGCCTGTCCCAGCTGCATGACCACCGGCTGGAGCCGAGTAGTACCATTGACGACATTAGACACGGAGATAGACTTCTCCGCGACGAGGAGGTCTCCCTGATCCTGAGGGATCACTACGCCCAGCGGGACAGCAAAGGAGGGTACCGGATGGAAGTGGAGGTCGGGTAACGCCTCCTCACCGGTATAGGCCTCGTGGTGATGATCCACCGGATAGTCTCCCACCGCCACAGAGGTACGATAGAGAGGGAGTGGCTGATCGTATGGGTGCTCCAGATGATTGAGATCAAAGCGGACTATCCCCCTGATCCGCCGTGACTCTCTGTGGTAGGGGATAAAGGGCCAGCCATCTGCAGTGGGGTACTCATCATCCGCAATACCGAGGTGATCAAAGCCCAGCTCATTATGTATGAAGTAGAGGAAGCGCTTGGTCTTCTCCTTAGCTTGCTGATAAGCCTCCTGACGCTCCTCCTCGGATGACTCTATCACATTGGCGTAGTAATCATTGCCCTCTATCGGCCAATTGATCATATACTTACCATTGGGCAACTTGCCATACCGGAGCATATCCTCCGGCGACCAGAGGGTGCGGTTCGGATTGACAGGGGTATGACAGAGATCCGTCTTGCAAGAGCAAGCAAACTCCCTCGGGTCATAGCCCTCCGGTCGGTGGAGCGGTATGGGGTGATCGTACTCCTTGAGTATGGCTACATAGGTGAGATCCTGTATGATGTGATTAGACTCCTCCGGAGCGACATCCTCCCCTGAGATAGCCCTTGACTCCATACCCACATCGTACGGCACTCCCAGCTCTCCCGCGATGTCACCAAGCTCTGTCGCATCGATCAGTCGACGCGCCAGCACCTGCTCTGAGCCCTCCGGCCTACTTATCCGCAGACGATACCCCTCTCCGGGGGCTGTCACTATAGAGGAGACTGTGGTCGAGGGGTAGAGCGTCAAGTGAGACTCCCGGCGGACCATACGTAGTAGGATCGCATTCCCTACAGAAGGCTCAAAGAGTGTCCGACTCACCCAGCCGGTCGCCAGCGCCTTGTCGTCTCCATAGTGATCGACCAAGGCACGACGAAACTCGCCGTAGATGCCACTCTGCAGCCGGTAATTACCATCCACGGCACTCACTCCGGCCGAGGTGAGCATCCCGCCGAGCCACTCACACTCAGAGAGGAGCAAGGTAGAGCATCCCATGCGGGCCGACTGTAGTGCTGCCGCGGTACCGGCGACACCACCACCCACAACGACCACATCGTACGCTCTCTCCTGACCTGAGAGGGTCTGACCCATCAGTAGGCAGGACAGTGCGACAAGGAAAGCCCGGACGAAACTATGGAGAGAGATGGTCCTCATCTTATGCCAAAGTACTCACGGTATCTGTCGTATAGATGACCTGCCTGCAGGTAAGCAGACTGAGGCGAGAGGAAGTGGGAGAACTCAAAGGTGATCGCCTTATCGTACCCGGCACGCTTAGCAGCCTCGAGCTTGAGACGAAGTTTCTCAAAATTAATCGGGAAAAAGCGTATCGGCATGTCTCTATCAAAGGTCTCAGCATTGGTCCAGCACTGCATACCGTACTTGTCGGCGAGCCTCTTATTCACCTCAAAGAACGCATCCAGCTCATCGTAGTCGATCTGGCCATCCTGGAAGGCTACGGCATCCACCACATCATGAATCCCGGAGAAGATCTCGTCCCACTCCTTCTCATGCTGCTGCACGGAGACAGCATCAGCCTTGGTCAGCGCACTGCCGGAGGCCATCACAGCCTTCTTCCCATCTATCCAGGGAGAGATGAAGGTGGGGAGTCCTCCCGACACATCCTTGCACTGCTTGCCCATCGCGTGGAAGGCACCAATGGCCCCCTTGGTAGCACGACTGATCTCCCCACTGATATACCATCCGCCAAAGCTGCTATACCGCTTACCGTAGCGCTCCCACACCTCATCGATGACATACTTATTATCCTCGATCTCGTGAGACATATCACCGGTATCCCAGTAGACTCCCGAGTCGTAGAGACCGAGGTAAAACTTCATACCATGCTTTTGTGCCAGCCGCAGGAAGAGGTCGAGCAGGTCTCGCCCGGGGCGATAGCAGCCCTTGCTGATCAGGTAGGGCGACGGATAAGTGATAAACTTACGATACCCGCAGCGGATCATTATGACAGTATCTATGCCGATAGCACGCATATACCCGAAGTCCCGATCCCACTCCTCCTCGCCCCAGTTTTGGCAGGGGATATCATGGGTGATCTCATCAAGGAAGGTCCCTGTGATCGGTAGTGCATTACCGACAGGAGCCGTCCGGAGTCGGGACTCTGTGGTGAGGGGCTCTCCGTACACATCCGTGATGGACTCTGCTCTGGAGAGTAGCGTGGAGGAGAGGGCTGCAGCGCCTATGGCTGCGCTCTTCTTAAGGAAGTTTCTTCTACTCTTATCTTCCATAATTATCTATTGGGCTTTGTTGGGAATAGTTATAATCGACCTTACTTGATCGGCTTGCTGATGTCTCTCGGGACTATCTTCAGGAGGTCGAAGACATCCATAGCGGGTATGACGTTGTCTGTCGTCATGAAGTCAAACCCTCTGGGAATGATGAAGTACTGCATCGTGGCAGGCTCATTGACCGTCCAAGCGCCTATGGACATGCCGAGCGATCGGGCCTCATCAAACCACTCCGGATGCTTCCAGAAGACGGAGTAATTGTAGTCTACTCCCCTCATCCCCATAGCATACAGCTCCTTGGGACTATAGTCAGCTCTCAGGTGCATGACGAGTGACTCGGGAGAGGACTTGACGAGCTGCTTACAGATCTCGATACTGAAGGAGATAAAGGCTGTCCGCTCCAGTAGCCCGTGCGCCTTGACCATAGCAAGAGCTTGATCTGCGAGATAGCGCTCTGAGCCTGGGTCTTCCTGAGTCTTGAGCTCTAAGAAAAGCTTTAGGTCGGGGTACGAGCTCAAGGCCTCCAGGAACTCATCCAGCGTAGGGATCTGCTCCTTGCTGCGGAGACGTACGTTATCTCTGAGCTGAGACCAGTCTGTCTTGTCGATACGATAGCCACCGATATCAGGGTCATGTGAGAGTATAAGGACGCTGTCCTTCGTCAGCTGCACATCGATCTCTAAGCCATAGATGCCCCTGATGTCGTAGGCTCGATGGAGTGACTCGATAGAGTTTTGGGCACTTCCACGGACATTCCATAGCCCACGATGGGCAATTATGGCTGTCTGCGACATAAGCGGGAGGTGTGCAAGAAATGCCAGAAGGAGGCAGAGAGTAAGCTTTCGATAGTTCATATATAGTGATTGATTTGATTTTATCAGCAGTTGTGCCATTAAGTCTATCAGTCAGAGGGGATCGTCTTTGCGACTCCGGGTTTCTCCACCCTAACCATCAGGAGAGACAGCTCGTAGAGCAGATAGAGCGGGACAAAAACGACCGTCATCGTGAGTGGATCGCCACTGGGGGTGATGACGGCAGCAAGGATAAGCAGGACAACTACAGCGTACTGCCTACCTCGCTTGAGAGTGTCGACATTGAGGACACCTATAGTAGCCAGCAACTTCACCACCAGAGGGAGCAGGAAGATGATGCCCATCGCTGAGATGAGGGTAAAGAAGTTGCTCATATAGGACTCCAAAGACAATTGATTAGCAATGAGGTCACTCAGATTGTAAAACACAAGAAAGTGCAATGTCAGTGGAAATACCAAGAAGTAACCCACTAAGACACCCAGGTAAAATAGGATCGGCATCCCCAAGAGGACATGCCTCAGGGCAATGGCCTCTCCTCGATAGAGTCCGGGACGTACAAAATACCAGACCTCTATCAAGACAGGAGGTACGAGGACGATCAGAGCAATGGCAATGGCAACCCTGATATGGAGGAAGAACTGCGTCCCTAGCCTGATATTGACAAGCTCTATCGGGAAGCTACCGGTCTCGAAACTCTCCACGGGACTGAGCCGCTCAATACAGCGATAGGTAACAAAGTCCGCCCTACAGGGGCCAAGGATCACTGAGTCAAATATCCTGGGGACAAGGACAAAGGCAACTGAAAAAGCGACCAGGAAGTAGATAAACACCCTGATAAGTACGCCTCTCAGGACCTCTGCATTATCCCAGAAATCGGGCTCCTCACTTCTCCTCCTTGGATGAGTCATCGTCCTTGGGGTCCGTCAGATCCTCATTGAGCCCATCCTTGAAGCTCTTGATCCCCTTCCCGAAGGAGTGCATCAGCTCCGGAATCCTCTTTGCGCCGAAGAGGATCAGGACAACGACTAAGATAACTAACAGCTCGCCCATACCGACCCTTGGCAGAAATAGTAGTGGTAAGTAATTCATAAGCCTATTGATAATTTGAGCTCCGGATGATCCCCTATCGGGACTCATCGGAGGGAAAGTATTTACTTATAAGAAGTGACACATAACGATCTATGGGCATAGATGGCCTGACCTCTGCGATCTCCCCCGTAGAGTGTCTCCACTGATCCTCAAAGGCGATCATCTCTGCCCTAAACTGCTCCTCGTCAAGCGGGACACCCTCCCTGAGAGAGCTCTCCACTGACTCGATAAATCGCTTCCATCGGGGAGCATAATAGTCTGTGACCAGACCGGCGTAGGCTCTATTGGCATAGTCTGTGAGCTGACGCCCCGGCTGCCCCCATACAGTGAGGATGCTGCGTGCATTTCGCTCGTAGTAGTCAGCCTCTGCCTCACTGTGAGAGCCATAGTCTCTCGCATCTCGGAGCCACTTACCGAGCGTAAAGTAGGGCTCATACGTGAGGAGCGCGGCGTAGTCGTCCATAAGCTCCTCCATCTGCTGTCCTACAGCTGATACTCGGTCGAGATCCTTATCCTCGTATGCCTTAGTAAGGGCATCTCTGAGCTCCATAAACCGATTCCCCAAGAGTTGGCGACCAACATTTACGAGATCATAGGTAAGCTCCCTGTGGTGAGTCTCGGCAAAGGTGTAGCCCTGCAAGAGCAGCTGCCACGCTCGTAGCAGATCATCGTTGTCATACTCATAGTCGGGCACTGTGCACCAGCCCTGATAGCCATGCAGACAGGGACGTGCGTGGATCAGCACCGCCTGACCTCCTCTGCTGAAGTCGCGGTAGACTGAGCTCTCGAGGATCTTCCAAGCCTCGTACACGTAATTATTCGCAGGGTTATTACCGCGCTTATCCGCCCAGATTCTGATCCACTCATCCGCTGTAGGTGCGCTCGTCCATGCTTGAGAGAGCACATACTCATACATGATCGGATTGGCATCCAGACCCTCCAGAGTACAGCCTATACCCATAGGTGCTGATGAGGGTGTGGCCTGCGCAGCAGTTAGTTTCTCCTGCACATCACGCATATTACCACAGAGCCAGCTGTTGCCGCCAAAGTTACCGAGGTAGCACCACAAGTATGGCTGGCCATAGAAAGCCTCCGTCTCCCTCCAGACCTCAGCCTTATCGCAGTAATAGTCCAGCAGGTAGATGCTCCCCTGGGGGACTGCCTCTAAGAATGCCCGTATCCGCTCAGGAGTCCAGTGCTCCTTATCGTAATAAAAAAGCCAAGTCATCATGAGCCACTTGGCCTCACTATCGACATCGGTTAGTGAGGTGTGGATTGCCCGTGAGACTTCGGCAAGGAACTCCGGTGACCAGTCGGGAGAGTCCACCTCATTAAACGCATCTATGCCATAGATATGATCGGTGCCGAAGAGCTCAGTCTGCCTCTCCAGATAGAGGGTCTGGATCTTGCGGAATAGTGGCGAAGCCGGTGAGAGGTAGTAAGTCCCGTACTTCTCCTCAAATCCGCCCCACTTACCAAGCCGGAGCACCTCTGCATCGGGGTAGTGCTGGGCAAGCTCCTGGGGGACATGACCAGCAAATGCCGGCAAGACAGGTGTCATCCCAAAGGACCGCTCACGCTCGAGGATCTTCTTCTGTAGCTCCACCTGCTCATCAAGCCAGGAGTCAGGTAGCGGACCTTCCCATCGATCGATATTATTCATACGATGCCAGGGGAGATGGGCCGGACCGGTGAAGTAGCTCTTCACGGACTCCGGATCGAGACCGAGCTCCGTCCAGACGTCAAGCCACACCTTCTCCTGACCAGTAATAGCCAGAGGCATGGTGACACCCTGAAGAGCCATCCAGTCGATTAGGCGCTCCCAGTCAGCCCACTTCCAGTAAGGCATGCTGTAGCCGAAGGTGCAGTAGTTGAGGAAGAACCGCTCCGGTACAACAGCCGATCCCTCAAGGGGTCCCTTGGTATCGGGGAGACGACCGGGCAGCTCCACCTTATCATAAGTGTACGGGCTTACATAGGTATGACAGTACTCGCTGAGGTACCTATTGAGACCCACAGAGAGGGCAAGGGGATCACTTCCCTTGATAGTCACCTTACCTCTCTCGGCAACAACGCTGTACCGAGACGGAGAGTCCAATGAAGTGGTGTCTCTATCAAGCACGAACTGAAAGGCTCCGCTCCTTTCCGGGAAAAGACGATCACACAGCCCGATTAGGGGAGCAATCGCTTCATCCGTCTCCTCAGAGCCATTTCCGCAGGCAGGGATAAGAGGAAGGAGAAGGAGGATAAGTACTAAAGTGATCTTCTGTTTCATATCAGAGACAACAAATGGCAGCCGAGTTATTTCTCAAAAAATCCGATGATCGACTTGATCGCACGGGTGTCACCGGTTGCAGCTACTACGTCCTTATGATTAACGATCTCGCCACTGACCCACATGTTGGTAGAGCCTCCGCCATCGAGGTTGAGGGCATCCTTACATCCCAGTCCCTTCATGATCTGAGCGAGCTCCACTAAGTCAGCTCCCTTGCTCTCAGGAATACGTCCATCGCAGACGAAGAGGACAATGCGACCATCCTCTCGTATGCCTACCGCTGTCCTATCCGGACGAATATCTGATCCGAAAATATCGTAGGGCATAAGCTCAAAATTGGCCAAGTAGTACTCATCACCCTCACGGAATGGTGTGAAGTCTACAGGCACTCTCCCATCCTTAAGTACTACCGGTCCACCGGACAGTCCATAGTAGGGGACCCACTCTACAGGCTTGCCTACAATTTCAGGAAGATAAGAGTCGTATCTTGCCTCTCCCAGGAGGATAGGCATCGGGTGCTCATAGAGGTGTGGCTCGCCGGCCTCTGATCCTCCCCAGTAGACCCTGGCGTCTCCCTCCTTCGTCACGCCAAAGAATCCTCTCATCGCATGGTACATGACGTTGTACTCCGGATGCTTGGTCCTCAAGGAACCGCGAAGGGGATGATTGACACCCTTCAGCCCATTGTGTCCATAAATACCGAGCGTAGTATTCATGTAGAAGTAGGAGCCATTCACAAGGACAAGAGCCTTTGAGAGCTGCTTGGCCTGCTCCGTCAGCGAGGTATTGGTACTGGGGTCATTGCGCTTGATGCGGCTCTTCTCCGGATTACCTACAGCATACCAGGCATTGAAGGGTCGTCCATTGAGAGTAGAGGTAGTGCTATACACCTCCACCTTGCCCTTAAGTCCGTCAGGGGTGATCTCTTTCCAGTCCAGCTTGATGGCTGCAGGTTGCTCCGGGAGAACAACCTTAGACGGCTCACTTACGTACCGAGACTTATCACCGAGAGCGTAGGCTCTGACATAAATCTCTGTCGCATCCTTAGGTAGGCGAGTGATGGGTATCATCTGCATACAGCCCGACTTACCTCTCAAGTCAGCAGGAGCAGGGATATCCAGTATAGGCTCAGCTGACTCCTCAGGAGTACGTGTGACTATCAGCCCGAAGTTTTTGCGCTCCCCTACAAACAGATTGGCAGGCTCATACTCTACCCCTACCCCGGCATGGGAGGCATAGGTACGTAAGATCCTGACGCCCTTGATTGCATCTGCCTTGATCACCTTGTAGAGCGAGGTGGCAGGATATGAGCGACTATCACCGCGCAGAGCAGCGACAGCAAAGTAGTACGATGCATCAGGAGCTATCTCCTGATCCACCACGTAAGAGCGAGCATCGGCGGGCAGCTTAGCAAGTGCCACATACTGCTCCGTGCCGACAGGCTTGTAGCTGACCTCAAAGCCATCAACCGAGCCATTGGGATCACTCCAGGAGAGTATCACCCTACCGGTCTCCATCGACTGTGTGATGGAGAGATTCTCCGGCATGATTACATTTTCAGGCTGCGAGTCAGCTGACTTACTGCATCCCGCCACCGCAAGCAGGAGCAGCAGAGAATAGACGTGGATAGATAAGGGTTTCATAAGGTAGATATAGTATGAGTTGATCGATTATTTCATTTTTCCTGACAGGGGACTTCATCTACCCGGGCGGAGAGTGGAGCGAGGGTTATCCTCTTCCCGGTGGGTAGCGTCAGCTTGTGAGACTGATCATCCCAATTGACAAGTAGCAGATAAGGCTTCCCCTCGGCGGAGCGCCACTTAGCACCCAATACAGCTGGATACTGACCATGACCGGGGACATCCATCAGGGGGACTTCGCCGGGAAACCACTCACAGAGAAGCTGCCCGCCGACGAGGATCGACCTGACCTTGGCACGGAATTGCTGCATACGCTTCAGGAAAAGGGCTTCCCGCTGTGCATCTGCAGCCACAATCCTTCCCGGCTGTATCCAGCCAAGCTGACTTCCCCAGAGGAGACTCTTGGCAGTGATAAACTTGAAGGATCCATTATTAATGGGCGATGCGATATAGCAAAATCCTGTGTAGAGAGCTCTATCAGAGTAGACTATGGGGAAGAGAGGAATAGGCTTATTATCTCCACGCCTGTCGGTATTCACTATGAGCATCAGGTCAAAAAGGTCGATGTAACACTCAGCACACTCCTCTGTCGCAAGGATCTGTCCATCGTTTATAGACCTCGCACGAGCAGCCTGATACATATCACGATACCCCTTAGCCCACCAGTTGCCACCACCGAGAGAGTGGTTATGGTCGGGATTATAGCAGAGATCAGGTGCCGCACAAGCCACTTGATCTATATACACTCCTGATGTAGAGAGTCTCTTACTGATGCTATCGATCACATCACCCTGAACTCTCTGCCAGATCTCAGAGGATGGACAAGCCACATTATGAGGGACCTTAGAGCGATACACTTCTTCGTAGAAGGACCCGTCCTTCTTCACACAGAGCGCCTTATCACCATGATAGGTGCGGAAAGCCTCCGACAGTGGATCCCAGAGACGCCCATTAATATAGGGTACTACGTGAGCGCCCATATGGGATAGCTCACGAAATTTTTCCTTGATCAGAGGCTTCGGAGGGAAATAGTCAGGGTATCGCGTATCAAATGGGTAATGATGCCAGTGATACCAGTGTACGCCGACGTTATTACCATACAGCGCCATAGCACGAAGCAATTCACTATAGCTATCTTCCTTCTGCTTCTGGATCCAAAGGTCATTCTCCATCAGCCAGCGCGGGATCTGGCGCTCAGTGACTGTCTTTGCCCCCCACTCTGTCTGATAAGTAAAGGGTCGATACCAGTCAATTACCGTACTCTCCCACCCGGACTTGCGATAGCCAATAACACTTGACCATGGTAATCGCAGATCATCATTACGCCTCCAGTCCTCTGAGACAGGGACAGTAACGTACATCGATACTGACTGCTCATCTGCAACACTCCTGAAGTGCTTGAAGTGTCCCTCCGTGTCACGTGTTGAGATAAAAGCGGTTCCGCTCGAGGAGGATGCCATAAGAAATTGCATCGTCCCACTTCCGGATGGATAAGGGAGACAGGCCTCAGTCCCCAACTCGATCGTCTTCGAGATGCCATACCCCACGGGCATAATCAACTCCATACTATCCTCACGGGGAACCTTGAACCTCGGAAAGGTAATCTGGTCTACTTGTCGGACGATCGGGCCGGTGATACGAAGGCTCCACTCGGGGAGTGGATCACCATCCACGTTAGAGATCTCCACTGTAACAGTAGAGGTACCGACATCCTGTCTCACTCGCCAGGTCAGCTCGACGAGGTCGTCACGCACCTGACGACCACCTACATACTCTACTTGGCTGTCAGAGAGCTCACCATCCGGTAACTGCAGACTCCACGGGAGAGTCCTATCAACCTCTGAAGAGGCAGAGGTAGTAGGAGACAAAACACTAAAACCATACCCGTCTCCTGAGCTGAAAGAAAGAGACACCTCGTCACTACGTAGCGTCAAAGCTCTGTATTGCTGCGCAGAAAGGGGACCTATAAGCCCCAACAGCGGTAGCATAAACAGAAGCATTAGCGAGATGCGTCGTGCGTAACATTCTTTCATTCTCATAACAGCTGGCGGCTTATGTAGTGATTGCTTGTGACGGACTTTGTCGATTCTTATCAAAAGCTCGATCAGTCTCATCGCAAATCTACTAATTATTTTATCTCCACCAACTATTTCCTCGACAAATCGAATAAAATACCAGCGATGCCCATATATATTTAATCAAGACTGGATAAATAAGGCTACTTATAATTATTATAAGTAATATAGGGAAAAACGTGTTGCAGAGTTTACTTTCTGCGCTCTATTTCAGATGCTCACTCATTAAGGCGAGTGATCACAAATCTGGTTATCAGACGGTTCTAATTTTATTTTAATCAATCCATAGATTTGAAGATGAGTTGAAAATGAGGTGTGGAGGGGGCTGTCGGCGCTCAGAGAGAAATTGGAGAGCATTACGCTGTACTATACGGTCAGCAGCTCTCATACAAAAAGTTCCCCCAAAGAGTACTTAGAATACCACCAGGAGCTAACGGTCGGCTTCGGCGCGCGGCACATTATGCCGCCCTCATTAAGCATGGGCTCACGCGGAACAGCGCCATACATCCTACACCTACAAACTGATCCGACTAGGCGACTGAGGCCTACCGCAGAGCAAAAAAAGAGAGGAGAGACCGGACACGAGTGTGTCTGATCTCTCCTCTCAAAAAGACGGCGGCTACCTACTCTCCCTGCGTACAAGTACCATCGGCGCTATTGGGCT